>NZ_AQOK01000620.1:0-5354 GCF_000364645.1 Xanthomonas sp. SHU 308
AAGCACAGCAGATCGCCGGGGGCAGGCTTTTCCTGCTGTGGGTCGGCAAAGCGATAGGGCAGGCCGTCGGCGCCGGCCTGGTAGGCGGCGCGGATGTAGTCGATATGCCGGATCGAGGTGTGGAAGCCGGCCACGCCGGCGCGCACCATCACGTACGACACGAAGGCTGCCGACCACGGGTTGTCGACGATGAAGGCGCGGCAGTCGTTCTCGCGGTAGCGCGACCCGTCCAGCTGCTGGCAGCTCTCGGCACCGTCGAAGCGGCCCATTGCGCCCAGCGTGCCGCTGTCGCGCCAGTAGGCGGCGACGCGCTGCCAGGCTTCGATGCCGTCGTCGGCAAGGTCGGCGCGCTCGGCCTCGGTGACGCGCAGGCCGGCCAGGCGGCCGTCGCGATCGATGAACGGGCGCCACCACAGCCGGTGCTCGTTGCAGGCGGTGCGCACGATCGCCACCGCCGCCGGGGTCAGGCCGAAGCGCGGCGGCAGATCGCAGACTTCCGCGGCCGCGGCGCGGCCGGCGGGAAACAGGGCGGCGACACACAGCAGCGCGAACCAGGGGCGGAACATCGGCGAACTCGGTGGGGACGGGGAAGCGCGCAGCGTCGCAGAGCGGCGTCGGCGAGGCCGTGAAGTGTAGGGCGTGCGGCGCGATCCGGGCAGATCGCGCCGTGCTGGCTGGCGCGTTTGCCGGCGGATCAGGCGCTTGGCGGTTACCCTTGGGGTGGTGGGACTCACCCAGCGGGGTGGAAACGAGCAACGTCGCGACTGGGCCATGCGTGCGGACATGCACGCATGGGATGTATCCGCATTCGCCGCGGGTGTGGAAAGGACGCGCGGTCGCCTCGTCGCGCGGCTCTGGCCGCCTACTGCGGCGGCGTTCCGAGTTTCAGCGACAGATCCACGGCCTGCACATGCTTGGTGAGTGCGCCGATGGAGATGCAGTCGACGCCGTCCTGCGCGATCGCGCGCACCGCCTCCAGGTCGACGCCGCCGGAGACTTCCAGCGGAATCGCGCGATTGAACGGTGCGGCCGCGGCGATCGCCACCGCGTCGCGGCGCTGTTCCGCGGTGAAGTCGTCGATCAGGATGCGATCGCAGCCGGCTTCCAGCGCTTCGCGCAGTTGCTCCAGAGTTTCCACCTCGACCACCAGCGGCAGCGCCGGCCATTGCGCGCGCGCGGCCGCCACCGCCGCAGGCAGCGAACCGGCGGCGTGGATGTGGTTCTCCTTGAGCATCACCGTGTCGTACAGGCCGATGCGGTGGTTGCTGCCGCCGCCGCAGCGCACCGCGTACTTCTGCGCCAGGCGCAGGCCGGGCAGGGTCTTGCGCGTGTCCAGGATGCGCGCGCCGGTGCCGGCGACCGCGGCCACGTAGGCGGCGGTGGCGGTGGCGGTGGCCGACAGGGTCTGCAGGAAGTTCAGCGAGGCGCGCTCGGCGCTGACCAGGGCGCGACTGCGCCCGTGCAGCAACGCCAGCACCGTGCCGGCGGCCACGCGTTGGCCTTCGGCCACCTGCCAGTCGATGCGGACCTGCGGATCCAGCGCCTGGTGGCAGGCGTCGAACCAGGGGCGGCCGGCGATCACTGCGTCCTGCTTGCACAGCAGGTAGGCGCTGTCGGCGCGGTCGGGCAGCAGCGCGGCGGTGACGTCGCCGCTGCCGAGATCCTCGGCCAGCGCACGCGCGACATCGGCGGCGATCAGCTCCGCGGCGGGCGCCTGCGGCGGCGCCATGTCGCGGCTCATTTGGCCGGGAAGTCGGCGAGCTGGGCGGTGCCGATGGCCTCTTCGGCCAGCAGCACCGGGATGCCGTCGTCGACGCGGAACACCTGCTTGCGGTCGCGGGTGATCAGGGCTTCGCGCAGCGGTTGCGCCTGCGCACTGCCATCGGCGCGCTGCACGCCGCCGGCGGCGATGGCGCGGTTCAGCGCCTCCAGGCCGCGCGCCTCCAGCAACGCCAGCGGTTGGCGGGTGTCGGGCGAGCACAGCAGGTCGAGCAGTTTGCGGTCCATCCGGTCTTCGTCTTGCGTGGAAGACGGCTAGAATACGTCTTTAAGGCAGGGGACGGCCATGACCTCCAAGCAAACCGCGCCGCTCGTCGGCATCGTGATGGGTTCCCGCTCCGACTGGGAGACCATGCAGCATGCGGCGCAGAAACTCGATGCGCTGGGTGTGCCCTATGAAGTGAAGGTGGTGTCGGCGCACCGCACCCCCGACGTGTTGTTCTCATATGCCGAGCAAGCGGCCGGGCGCGGCCTGCGCGCGATCGTGGCCGGTGCCGGCGGCGCCGCGCACCTGCCGGGCATGCTCGCGGCCAAGACCGCGGTTCCGGTGCTGGGCGTGCCGGTGCAGTCCAAGGCGCTCAACGGCATGGACTCGCTGCTGTCGATCGTGCAGATGCCGGCCGGCATTCCGGTGGCGACCTTCGCGATCGGCAATGCCGGCGCGGCCAACGCCGCGCTGTTCGCCGCGGCGATGCTGGCCCACGATCACGCTGAGATCGGTGCCGCGCTGGGCGAGTTCCGTCAGCGCCAGACCGACGACGTGATGGCCAAGGACGATCCGCGCCAATGACCACCGTCGGCATTCTGGGGGCGGGGCAGTTGGCACGGATGATGGCGGTGGCCGGCGTGCCGCTGGGCCTGCGCTTCGCGCTGCTGGATCCGGCAGCCGATGCCTGCGCCGGACAGGTCGCGCCGCTGCGGGTCGGCGACTATGCCGACCGAGCCGCGCTGGCCGCGTTCGCGGACGCGGTCGACGTGGCGACCTTCGATTTCGAGAACGTGCCCGCGGATAGCGCCGCCGCCCTGGCCGGGCAGGTGCCGGTGTTCCCGAGCCCGGATGCGCTGGCCGTGGCGCAGGATCGCCTGGCCGAGAAGACCCTGTTCCGCGAGCTCGGCATTCCCGTGCCGGCGTTCGCCGCGATCGACACCCGCGCCGATCTGGACGCGGCGCTGGCGCAGGTCGGCACGCCGTGCATCCTCAAGACCCGCCGGCTCGGTTACGACGGCAAGGGCCAGTTTCGCATCGCCTCCGCCGCCGACGCCGATGCGGCCTGGGCGGCGCTGGGCGCGCAGGCGGCCAGCGTCGGCTTGATCGCCGAGGCGTTCGTCCCGTTCCAGCGCGAGGTCAGCGTGGTGGCGGTGCGCGGCCGCGACGGCGAGTTCCGCACCTGGCCGCTGACCGAGAACTGGCATGTGCACGGCGTGCTGTCGGCCAGCCTGGCGCCGGCGCAGGCCGATGCCGCGCTGGAGCAGGCGGCGGTGGCGCATGCGCGTGCCCTGGCCGAACGCCTGCAGTACGTCGGTGTGTTCGCGCTGGAACTGTTCTGCCGCGACGGCGAACTGCTGGCCAACGAGATGGCCCCGCGCGTGCACAACTCCGGCCACTGGACCATCGAAGGCGCGGAGACCTCGCAGTTCGAGAACCACCTGCGCGCGGTACTGGGGCTGCCGCTGGGCTCCACCCGCATGCGTGGCCATGCCTGCATGCTCAACTGGATCGGCGCGATGCCCGACGCCGCACCGGTCCTGGCGCAGCCCGGCGGGCATTGGCACGACTACGGCAAGCAGCCGCGCGAAGGCCGCAAGGTCGGCCACGCCACCCTGTGCGAGGACACGCCGGAGGCGCTGGCGCTGGCCCTGCAGACCGTGGGCGCGCAACTGCAGCGCGAGGCCCAGGTCGCCCCGGTGATCGCCGCGTTGCGCGGCGAGCGCTGAGTCTGCAGCACGCGGCCCAGGCGACGCCTGGGCCAGGCAACTGCGAATCCCAAATCCCGAATCTCCAATCCCGGCTCAACGCAGATTGGACGCCGCGAACTCCCAATTGACCAGTTTCCAGAACGCCTGCAGATAGTGCGCGCGGTCGCCGGGGTGGTCGGTGTAGTAGGCGTGTTCCCAGACGTCGCAGGCCAGCAGCGGCGTGTCGTCGCCAGTCAGCGGGGTGCCGGCGTTGGCGGTGCTGACCACGGCCAGGCTGCCGTCGGGACGCTGCACCAGCCAGATCCAGCCGGAGCCGAATAGCGCCAGGGCCATGCGCTCGAACTCGGCCTTGAACCGGGCCACGTCGCCGAAACTCCTGGTCAGGCGCTCGCCGAGCGCGCCGCCCGGTTCGCCGCCGCCGCGCGGGCGCAGGCCGCGCCAGTAGAACTCGTGATTCCAGACCTCGGCCGCTTCCTGGAACAGCCGGCCCTGCGCGCGCCGCAGCAGGTCCGGCAGCGCCAGCTCGGCCAGGTCGCTGCCGGCGAGCCGCGCATTGAGCCGTTCCACCAACGCGCGCTGGTGCTGGCCGTGGTGCTGTTCCACCGCGGCGGCGGACAGGTGCGGGGCCAGCGCCGCAGCGGCGTAGGGCAGGGGAGCGAGTTCGATGGGCATGGATCCTCTGGCGGTTTCGGGCGCGCGTCGCGGTACTGCCGCGCGCAGGGCTTACACTATGCGGCTACGCGAGAGTCTAGCCGACCGCCAAGGTCGTTCTTTCGCCCCAGCAGGAGAGAACCCGCATGCAGGTGATGGAGCGCATCCAGGCCGACGTCGAACGCCATCCCATCGTGTTGTTCATGAAGGGCACGCCGCAGTACCCGATGTGCGGCTTTTCCAGCCGCGCGTTGCAGGCGTTGCTGGCCGCCGGCGCCGACCGCCTGCACACCGTCAACGTGCTCGACGAGCCGGAGATTCGTGCCAATCTGCCGCGCTATTCGAACTGGCCGACGTTCCCGCAGCTGTTCATCCATGGCGAGTTGATCGGTGGCTGCGACATCACCATGGAACTGTTCGAGTCCGGCGAGTTGCAGCGCATCGTGACCGAGGCCTACCAGTCGTGAGTGCGCCTGCGTCGCCGCAGGCCGGCGCGCTGGCGCAGCGGGTGGTCCTGGTCAGCGGCGCCGCCGGCGGGCTCGGCAGCGCTGCGGCGCTGGCCTGCGCCCAGGCGGGGGCCACCGTGGTCCTGCTCGGGCACAAGCCGGCACGCTTGAACCGCGTCTACGACGCAATCGCCGCGGTCGGCGCCGCGCCGCTGCTGTACCCGCTGGACCTGCTCGGAGCCACTCCGCCGGACTACGCGACCCTGGCCGAGCGCCTGCAGGGCGAGCTCGGCCGCCTGGACGGGCTGCTGCACTGCGCCGCCGACTTCGCCGGGCTGACCCCGTTCGAGCATGCCGATCTGGCCCAGTTCGCGCGCGCCATCCACGTCAACCTGACCGCCGCGGCCTGGCTGACCCAGGCCTGCCTGCCGTTGCTGCGACAGGCCGAGGATGCCGCGATCGTGTTCGCGGTGGACGATCCGGCGCGAGTCGGCCAGGCCTATTGGGGCGGCTACGGCGCGGCCCAGCACGGCCGCCGCGGCCTGCTGGCGAGCCTGCACG
>NZ_AQOK01000621.1:0-3772 GCF_000364645.1 Xanthomonas sp. SHU 308
TGGAGGAAGCGGTGGCCGCGGCTGTCGCGGCCGGCCTCCACGCCGAACAGCGGCATCGGCACCACCTCGGTGCCGAACAGCAGCACCAGCCACTGCACCGGCCGCGCGAAGCCATAGTCGTGATCGCCCCAGCGCATCGGCTTGGGGATCGGCATCGCCGCGATCGCCTCGCGCAGGATCTCCGGCAGCAGCGTGGCGGTGCGCGCGCCCGGGTTCACCGCACGGTGCACGAAGCGCTCGCCCTTGGCGTCGCTGGTGCGCTCCAGCGCGGTCCAGTCGATCCCGGCCTTGGCGGCGAAACCCTGCAGCGCCTTGGTCGGCTGGCCGTCCGCGTCCAGCGCGATGTTGAGGTAGGGGCCGAGCACTTCCGCGCGCTGCTCCGGCTGCTCGACGGCCACGCCCGGCAGCAGCACCGCCAACCGGCGCGGCGTGGACAGCGGCTTGGCGTCGCCACGCTCGACCGCGATGCCGCGCTTCTCCAGCCCGGCGATCACGCCGTCGAACAGCGCCTGGGCCAGGCCCGGCAATGCCTTGACCGGCAGTTCCTCGGTGCCCAGTTCGATCAGCAGGGGAAGGTGTTGGCTCATGTGTCGGACCTTGCTAGCGGTTTTTCCCTTCTCCCTGCGGGAGAAGGTGCCCCGAAGGGGCGGATGAGGGTGCGGGCGCCTGGGGAGTCGGAGCAGCCGGCCGTGCGTGCCGGCGTACCCTCACCCCAACCCCTCTCTCCCGCGGGGACTTCCTTCGGTCGCCGGCGGGAGAGGGGCTTGCATCACTTCTTGACGCCGGGGAAGCCCAGCTTCTCGCGCTGCGCGTAGTAGGCCTTGGCCACCGCCTGCGCCAGCGCGCGCACGCGCAGGATGTAGCGCTGGCGCTCGGTCACCGAGATCGCGCGGCGTGCGTCGAGCAGGTTGAAGGCGTGGCTGGCCTTGGTCACCTGCTCGTACGCCGGCAGCGGCAGCCCGACCTCGACCAGCGCCTGCGCTTCCTGCTCGCAGGCGTCGAAACGGTGGAACAGTTCGGCCACATTGGCGTGCTCGAAGTTGTACGCGCTCTGCTCCACCTCGTTCTGGTGGTAGACGTCGCCGTAGGTGACCGGCGTGCCGTCGGGGCCGTAGGTCCACACCAGGTCGTAGACGTTGTCGCAGTTCTGCAGATACATGCACAGCCGCTCGAGACCGTAGGTGATCTCGCCCAGCACCGGCTTGCACTCCAGGCCGCCGGCCTGCTGGAAGTAGGTGAACTGGGTGACTTCCATGCCGTTGAGCCACACCTCCCAGCCCAGGCCCCAGGCGCCGAGCGTCGGCGATTCCCAGTTGTCCTCGACGAAGCGCAGGTCGTGCACCAGCGGATCGATGCCCAGTGCCTTGAGCGAATCCAGGTACAGCTGCTGGATGTTGTCCGGGTTCGGCTTCATCGCCACCTGGTACTGGTAGTAGCGCTGCAGGCGGTTCGGGTTCTCGCCGTAGCGGCCGTCGGTGGGGCGCCGGCTCGGTTGCACGTAGGCCGCGTTCCACGGCTCCGGCCCGAGCGCGCGCAGGAAGGTGGCCGGATGGAAGGTGCCGGCGCCCACTTCCAGGTCCAACGGTTGGATCAGCACGCAGCCGTGCTGCGCCCAGAACTGGTTGAGGGTCTGGATCAGACCCTGGAACGTGATCGGAACGGACCGGGAAACGGACATCTCGCAGGGGCCGGTTGAGGGGTGCGCTAGTATAGCGACCGACTCGCGGGGACTTCCGCGTACCGGACCTGGACCATGGATTCGCGCCCTGCCGCGCCGCCCGCGTCGTCGCCCGCCGAGCCCACCGTGGCGTTGCCGCCGGGCCGGCTGAGCTTCGAACGCGTGGCTGCGGCGCTGCTCGCCGACGGCCTGGTCGCACCGGCCGAACGCGGCCGCGTGCAGTTCTCGGCACAGACCGCACGCACCGTCAGCGACGTGCATCCGCTGGTGCTGCTGTCCAACCTGAAACTGGCCGCCACCCGCCCGCCCGGCAGCGAACTGAGCCTGGAACGGCTGACCGAGTGGCTGGCGCAGCGCTGCGGCCTGCGCTACTTGCGCATCGATCCGACCCGGGTCGACGTGGCCGCGGTCACCGGCGTGGTCTCGCACGCCTATGCGCGCCGCCACCGGATCCTGCCGCTTGCCCTGCAGCCCGAGCGTCTGCTGGTGGCGACCAGCGAACCGCTGGCGCTGGACTGGCTCGGCGACGTGCAGCACCTGGCGCGGCGCCGCATCGAGGTGGTGGTGGTCAACCCGCTGGACCTGCATCGCTACACGATGGAGTTCTTCGGCGTGACCCGCTCGGTGCGCGGCGCCAAGGACGGGCGCACCGAACAGAGCAGCGGCCTGCCCAGCTTCGAGCAACTGGTGGAACTGGGCCGCGGCGGCGACGTCAACGCCGACGACCACCACATCGTGCACATCGTCGACTGGCTGCTGCAGTACGCCTACGAGCAGCGCGCCAGCGACATCCACCTGGAGCCGCGGCGCGAGGCCGGGCGCATGCGCTTCCGCATCGACGGCGTGCTGCACAAGGTGCTGGAAGTGCCGCCGGCGGTGATGACCGCCATCGTCAGCCGCATCAAGGTGCTCGGGCGCATGGACCTGGCCGAGCGGCGGCGCCCGCAGGACGGGCGCATCAAGACCCGCTCGCCGGGCGGGCGCGAGACCGAGATGCGCCTGTCGACCATGCCCACCGCCTTCGGCGAGAAGTGCGTCATGCGCATCTTCGACCCGGATGCCGCGTTCAAGAGCGTGGACCAGCTCGGCTTCAGCCCGCAGGAAGCGGCCGGCTGGAACGCGCTGGTGGAGCGCCCGCACGGCATCGTGCTGGTCACCGGCCCCACCGGCTCGGGCAAGACCACCACGCTGTACTCCACGCTCAAGCGTCTGGCCACGCCGGACGTGAATGTGTGCAGCGTGGAGGACCCGATCGAGATGATCGCCACCGAGTTCAACCAGATGCAGGTGCAGGCCAACATCGACCTGGACTTCGCCAGCGGCGTGCGCACCCTGCTGCGACAGGACCCGGACATCATCATGATCGGCGAAATCCGCGACCTGGAAACCGCACAGATGGCGGTGCAGGCCTCGCTGACCGGCCACCTGGTGCTGTCGACCCTGCACACCAACGATGCGCCCTCGGCGATCACCCGCCTGCTCGACCTGGGCGTGCCGCATTACCTGGTCGCCTCCACCCTCAACGGCGTGCTGGCGCAGCGCCTGGTGCGCACCCTGTGCGGCCACTGCAAGCGCCCGCACACCCTGGAAGCGCACGAGTGGGACGCGTTGCGCGAGCCGGGCGAGGCCCTGCCCGAGGCGCTGCAACCCTACGCCCCGGTCGGCTGCCTGGAATGCCGTCGCACCGGCTACCTGGGCCGCGTGGGCCTGTACGAACTGCTGCCGGTGACCCCGCGCCTGCGCACCCTGATCCGCGCCGACATGGACCTGGCCGGCTTCAGCCGCGCCGCCCAGGACGAGGGTGTGCGCACGCTGCGCCGCGCCGGCCTGGAAAAGGTGGCCGCCGGGCTGACCACCATCGAGGAAGTGCTGTCGGTGCTGCCGCCGCGCGAGTGAGCGGGCGGGAGGCGTGGTTGGCGTTGGCCTTTTCGTGCGGCGGCTGGCCCACCGATATCGTTTGCGAGGGCGTCTCACCGCAGGCCGGATGCGTTTCTGCCAATCCCCAATCCCGATGCTCCCATCCGGGCTCCATCATCGCGATGGCTGGCGCACTTGTAGGAGCGGCTTCAGCCGCGACGTGGCGTTCCCGGGAAC
>NZ_AQOK01000622.1:0-308 GCF_000364645.1 Xanthomonas sp. SHU 308
ACGCATGACGAGTGGCACGACAGCCTGGCCGTCGGCACCTCGCTGGACGCAGGCAGCGTGCAGATCAAGGCAGGCAACGACATCGCCGTGGTCGGCTCGACCGTGCTGGCCCAGCAGGACGCGCGCCTGGTGGCCGGCAACGATGTGGCCATCGTCTCGGCGCAGGACCAGAGCAGCGAGGCGCACAGCAGCGCCCAGAAGAAATCCGGCTTCAGCGCCAGCTTCTCCGGCGGCGTGGCCAGCCTCGGCTACGGCAAGTCGCGCAGCAGCAGCGACAGCAGCACCGAGAGCACCACCCAGGTGGCCTC
>NZ_AQOK01000623.1:0-692 GCF_000364645.1 Xanthomonas sp. SHU 308
GCTGTCCAGCGCCAGCGCGGCCTCGAAGCGCTCGCGCGCGCCGCTGCCGTCGGCGGCGCTGAGCCGGCCCGCACGCAGCGCCGCGTGGCCCTGATCGAGCAATTGCTGGATGCGCGTCTCCGGCCAGATCAGGTCGGCCAGCGGGCGGCGAAACACCACCACGGTCATTCCCAGCACCAGCAGCACCGCCAGCGCCCAGCGCCAGACACGCCGATCGCGCCACAGCGGCACCGGCCGCTGCCTGCGCGTGGGTTCGTCCCTGACCTGATCCGGCGGCATGCTCACCGCACAAGCTTAGCGTTGCCCCGATGACGAACAGCTGTGCGTCGCACCGGCCGCGCGCACGGTGGGTGGCCCATCCGCTGGCAGGCCTCCCGGCCGGCATGCCGCCGCCCCTCAGCCCAGCCGCCGCGCCTCGTGCACGCCCGGCAGCGCGTCGAGCTTGCCGAGCAAGGTGGACAGTTGCCCGTAATCGCCGACCTTCAGCCGCAGCCGCAGTTGCGCCAGGCCGCTGTCGCGCACGTTCTCGCTGTTGATCTCCAGCACGTGCGCCTCTTCCTGGGCGATCAGGTTGGTGATGTCCTTGAGCAGCCAGCGCCGGTCCACCGCGCGCACCAGTACATCGACCTCGTAGCCGCCGCCTGCCTGGCCCCACTCCACCGGCAGCACCCGCTGCGGATGGCTGGCGGCCA
>NZ_AQOK01000624.1:0-1581 GCF_000364645.1 Xanthomonas sp. SHU 308
CGGTGCACGGTGACGCCGCGGGTGCGGGTCAGGTAGCCGGCGATCGGCTCGCCGGCCACCGGCTGGCAGCAGCGCGCCAGTTGCACCAGCAGATTGCCGACGCCCTGCACGGTGAACTTGGACTTGCCCAGGCCGGTGCGGCGGGCGGTGGGCCGTGGCATGGCCGGCGTGGCCGGCTGCGCCGCGGCGCGCTCGGCCTCGTGCAGGGCGCGCCCGACCTGGCTGGGGCCGACGTCGCCCAGCGCCACCTGGATGTACAGTTCCTCCACGCCGTCGGCATGGAACTTCTTCGCCGCCGGCAACAGGTCGGCGTGCTGCAGCCCCAGGCGCTTGAGCTCACGCTCCAGCAGTTCCTTGCCTGCCTGCACGTTGCGCGCGCGGTCCAGCTTGTGGAACCAGGCGCGCACCTTGTCGCGCGAACGCCCGCTGGCCAGGTAGCCATTGGCCGGCAGCAGCCAGTCGCGGCGCGGCTCTGCCTCCTTGCCGGTGAGGATCTCCACGCGGTCGCCGCTGCGCAGCTTGTGGGTCAGCGGCACGATGCGGTTGTTGACCTTGGCGCCGCGACAGCGGTGCCCGACCATGGTGTGCACGTGGTAGGCGAAATCCAGCGGCGTGGCGCCCTGCGGCAGGTCGATCACCTCGCCCATCGGGGTCAAGGCATAGACCCGGTCCTCGACCAGTTCGGCGTCCAGCGCCCCGGCCAGCCCGCCCTGCTCGCCGTCCTGCGACTGCTCCAGCAACTGGCGCATCCAGGTGATCTTGCGGTCGAAGGCCTTCTCCGCACCCTTGCCGCCTTCCTTGTACTTCCAGTGCGCGGCCACGCCCAGCTCGGCCTGCGCATGCATGTCGTGGGTGCGGATCTGCACCTCGATCGTGCGCCCTTCCGGGCCGACCACGGCGGTGTGCAGCGAGCGGTAATCGTTGGCCTTGGGCCGGGCGATGTAGTCGTCGAACTCGCTGGGCACCGGCGCCCACAGCGCGTGCACCACGCCCAGCGCGGCATAGCAGGCGGCGACGTCGTCGACCATCACCCGCACCGCGCGCAGGTCGTAGAGCTGGTCGAAGGCCAGGCGCTTCTTCTGCATCTTCCGCCAGATGCTGTAGATGTGCTTTGGCCGCCCGCTGATCTCCGCGCGCAGGCCCTGCTCGGCCAGCGCCTTGGACAGGATCTTCTTGACCGCCTCGATGTAGCGCTCGCGCGCCACCCGGCTCTCGTCGACTTCGCGGGCGATGCGCCGGTAGGTGTCCGGCTCCAGGTGCCGGAACGCCAGATCCTCCAGTTCCCATTTCAGCTGCCAGATGCCCAGGCGGTTGGCCAGCGGCGCGTGGATGTCGCGGGTCAGCTGCGCCAGCGCGCGGCGCTGCGCCTCCGGCGCCTTGTCGGCCACGCGCATCTGCGCCAGTTGCCGCGCCAGCAGGATCGGCACCACCCGCAGGTCCTGCACGATCGACAGCAGCAGCCGGCGCAGGCCCTCGCTGTTGCGCCCGGCCTCGCGCCCGGCATGCAGCGCCCACACCGGGTCGGCGGCGTCCTGCGCCTCCAGCAGGCCGGCCACCGCCTGCGCCCGCGCCGGTGGCGCC
>NZ_AQOK01000625.1:0-428 GCF_000364645.1 Xanthomonas sp. SHU 308
CTCTCCCACCGGGAGAGGGGTTGGGGTGAGGGTACGGTGGGGTCATGACGATCAAACCGCCACTACCCACATCGACACTGGCACACGCACGCCACCTACGTCGCACCATGACCGACGCCGAGCGCGCACTATGGCGTTGTCTGAGAAGCGGACAGTTGCAAGGTGCCAAGTTCCGGCGTCAGTACCCGATCCCACCGTATGTCGCAGATTTCTGTTGTGTGGCGGCAAAGCTGATTGTCGAAATCGACGGCGCGCAACATACCGAACCATGCGATGCCACAAGAACGCGTTGGCTGGCATCGCAAGGCTGGCGGGTCATGCGCTTCTGGAACAATGACGTACTGCTTTCGATCGATGCCGTGATCCAGGTGATTTGCGACGCCACTGGGTCGCCGTACCCTCACCCCAACCCCTCTCCCGGTGGGAGA
>NZ_AQOK01000626.1:0-2046 GCF_000364645.1 Xanthomonas sp. SHU 308
CAGCGCGGCGACGACTGGGGCGCGGCCGCACGCAACCGCCCCGGCGATGCCGGTGCCGGCGCCAGCAAGGGCGGCGGCCTGTTCAATGCCGACGGCAGCGTGCGCCTGGCCGATGGCCGCGGCAACGACCAGGCACCGGCGCGCAGCGCGCCTGGCTCGGAGACCGACACCTGGACGCGCGAGCGCATCGAAAAGGCCGGCGAGTGGCTCAAGCGCCCGCCGTACGACTACACGCCGACCTCGTTCGACAAGTACTGGCTGCCGAACGCGACGCTGCTGGAAGAGTGGGTGCGGCGCGGCATCAAGTCGGTGAAGATCCCGATCCCGGGCACCACCAGCAGCATTTCCTGTGTGGTCTCGATCCTGCAGGTGGGCGGCGGCTGCAGCATCACCGACCCCAATCTCAACGAGCAGCCGGCTGGCGCGCGGCCGCCGCCGAACGTGCCGTTCAAACGCGAGCTGCAGGAAGACAACGGCAGTCGCTGAGTGGCGGGGTACCCGCCCGCTCACACATGCGGGCGCCGCACATCACCAGCTGCGGCACGCGCGGACCGGGCGCGGTTTGGTCCGAGTGGACGACTTCAGCTAGCACGGCGTTGCCTGCGAGGGCTCATCGCGGATGAAGCCGCTCTTACGTGTGTGCCTCACGTCGTTGGATAGGGTCGAAGCGCCACCGGATCGCGCACCACGCGAGAGTGGCGGCGAGCTGGTCACGCGTCGACGGTGTCGCATCCGGAGCGCGCGCTGTGCGCAGTCCCGTCGCCGCTGCTCGGCGCAGTCTGGTGCAGGCGACCGCGCGCGTCATGTGGCGTGCGCGGTCCCTGCGCGCGGTGCGCTCAGTTCACGCCGTGCAAATCGCGCAACTGGCTGCTGCGCGAGCCGAAGTAGGCGGCCAGGTCGGCGATGTCCTGGTCGCTCAGCTGCGCTGCCTGCGGGCTCATCAGCGGATGCGTGCGGGTGCCGCCGCGGTAGGCCTGCAGCGCGTGTGCCAGGTAATCGCCGTACTGGCCGCCGAGCTTGGGATAGGTCGGGTCGATCGGCGCGTTGCCGTCGGCGCCGTGGCAGTCGATGCAGCTCTGCCCGGTGGCCTTGCCCTTGGCGTGGGCGAGCTTGTCGCCGGCGTCGATGCGCCCGCCGGGCAGGCCGGCGGAGGAGCCGGAACCGTGCTCGCCGCTGGCGTGGCCGGGGTCGCCGGCGGATTTGCTGGTGGATTCCACCTGCGATTGCGAACAGGCCCCCAGGCACAGGGCGGCAAGCAGGACGAGGGCGGGACGCAAGGCGTGCGCGGCGTTCGGCATGGGAGGCCTACTTGAGGGTGGACAGGAAAGCGGCGATGTCGGCGATCTCCTGGTCGGAGAAGCTTTCCGCCTGGGCCTGCATGGTCGGATGCTTGCGCTTGCCGAGCCGGTATTCGGTCAGCGCCTGGGTCAGGTACTGCGCCGACTGCCCGCCGATCTTGGGGATGCGGTAGCTGGGATAGGCGTTCTTGTAGCCGGTGACGCCGTGGCAGCCCTGGCAGGTGTAGGTGAGCACCCGGCCGTTGGCCGCGTTGCCCTGAACAGGCGCAGGTGCCGCGGCTGCGGCAGCGGGAGCGGCGGGCGCCGGCGCGGTCTGCGCCATCGCCGGGGCGGCCCCAACAGAAACGAGT
The DNA here is from genome assembly GCF_000364645.1 of Xanthomonas sp. SHU 308. Lineage (NCBI taxonomy): Bacteria > Pseudomonadati > Pseudomonadota > Gammaproteobacteria > Lysobacterales > Lysobacteraceae > Xanthomonas > Xanthomonas sp. SHU 308. The sequence goes on from NZ_AQOK01000626.1 coordinate 1,649, forward strand.
ACGGCCAGAGCAAAACAAGCGGCTAGCGGCTGCGTGCGCATGGTTTCGTGGTCCGGAGGACGGATTGGGGTTCCGGCGTGGGGGAACACGGAACGGCCCGAGTATAGCCTCACCTTTCGCGGCTCCGAAACTGGCGGCGGTGGGCGACCCGTGACCTTTGGGGCATACGGCACGACGTCGTTTGGTGATCTACTTATCTACAACACCATTCACGCCATCCACCAAGGACACGACGATGACGCGACCGCTGATGCGCCGCACTGCCACTTGCGCTGCCGCGCTGCTGGTCACCACCACGTTGCTGCTGAGCGCCTGCAAGCCGGCGGCGGAGGCCAAGGCTAAGGCCGCCGACAGCGAGAAGGCACCGGAGGCGGTGCCGGTGGAGGTGGCGGCGGCCA
>NZ_AQOK01000627.1:0-1837 GCF_000364645.1 Xanthomonas sp. SHU 308
CACCGCGGCGCTGGAAGCGCGCGCCGAATCGCAGGTGGTGGCCAAGACCTCCGGCGTGGCCCTGGCGGTGCTGGCCGAGGAAGGCCAGCAGGTGCGCGCCGGGCAGCCGCTGGTGCGGCTGGACCCCGACCGCGCGCGGCTGGCGCTGGCGCAGAGCGAGGCGCAACTGCGCAAGCTGGAGAACAACTACCGCCGCTCGCAGCAGTTGGTGGGCCAGCAACTGGTCAGCGCCGCCGACGTCGATCAGATCAAGTACGACCTGGCCAACGTGCGCGCGCAACACCAGTTGGCCGCGCTGGAGCTGTCCTATGCCACGGTGGTGGCGCCGATCTCCGGGGTGATCGCCTCGCGCTCGATCAAGACCGGCAACTTCGTGCAGATCAACACGCCGATCTTCCGCATCGTCGACGATTCGCGGCTGGAGGCCACGCTCAACGTGCCCGAGCGCGAACTGGCCACGCTCAAGACCGGGCAGCCGGTGACCCTGCTGGCCGACGCGCTGCCGGGCAAGCAGTTCCGCGGCCGGGTCGACCGCATCGCGCCGGTGGTGGATGCCGGCAGCGGCACCTTCCGCGTGGTCTGCGCCTTCGACGAAGGGGCGGAGGCGCTGCAGCCGGGCATGTTCGGCCGCATCCGCATCGATTACGACCAGCGTGCCGATGCGCTGGTGGTGCCGCGGTTGGCGCTGCTCGACGATGGCGAGCCGGCGGTGTTCCGCGTGGTCGCCGGCAAGGTCGCGCGGGTGCCGGTGACCCTGGGCTATGCCGAAGGGCCGTGGGTGGAGATCCGCCAGGGCCTGCAGGCCGGCGACCAGGTGGTCACCGCCGGCAAGGTCGCGCTGCGCGACGGCAGCCGCGTGCAGGTGATCGCGCCGCAGCGCGAGGTGGCCGACGCCGCCCCGTCCACCACCGCCGGAGCGCGCTGATGCACGGCGCCGATTCCGACGCGCACGCACCGCCTGCGCCCGCCGCCGCGCACGGTGGCGGCCTGGTCGAATTCGCCACCCGCCGCCGCGTGACCATCGCGATGATCACGCTGACCATGCTGCTGTTCGGCGCGATCGCGCTGCACGGGCTCAAGGTCAACCTGCTGCCGGACCTGAGCTATCCGACCCTGACCGTGCGCACCGAGTACGCCGGCGCCGCGCCGTCGGAGATCGAGACGCTGGTGACCGAGCCGGTCGAAGAAGCCGTCGGCGTGGTCAAGAACCTGCGCAAGCTCAAGTCGGTGTCGCGCACCGGACAGAGCGACGTGGTGCTGGAGTTCGCCTGGGGCACCAACATGGACCAGGCCAGCCTGGAGGTGCGCGACAAGATGGAGGCGCTGTCGCTGCCGCTGGAGGCCAAGGCGCCGGTGCTGCTGCGCTTCAATCCCTCCACCCAACCGATCATGCGCCTGGTGCTGTCGAGCAAGACCGCCGCGCACAGCGACGCCGAGGCGGTGCGCGCGCTGACCCAGTTGCGTCGCTACGCCGACGAGGACCTGAAGAAGAAGCTGGAACCGGTGCAGGGCGTGGCCGCGGTCAAGGTCGGCGGTGGGCTGGAGGACGAGATCCAGGTGGATATCGACCAGCAGCGGCTGGCGCAGCTCAACATGCCGATCGACACGGTGATCGCGCGGCTCAAGGACGAGAACGTCAATCTCTCCGGCGGACGCCTGGAGCAGGGCACGCAGCGCTACCTGGTGCGCACGGTCAACCAGTTCGCCGACCTGGACGAGATTCGCAACCTGTTGCTGACCACCCAGGGCGCCGGCGGCAACGCGGCCGACGCGGCCTTGCAGCAGATGTACGCGATCGCCGCCTCCACCGGCTCGGAAGCCGCGATCGCGGCGGCCT
>NZ_AQOK01000628.1:0-14967 GCF_000364645.1 Xanthomonas sp. SHU 308
GCGCAGAGCGCGACCTCCAGCACCACCACCACCGTCGCCGGCGGCATGCCGATCCGGCTCAAGGACGTGGCGCAGGTGCGGCAGGGCTACAAGGAGCGCGAGGCGATCATCCGCCTGGGCGGCAAGGAGGCGGTGGAACTGGCCATCTACAAGGAGGGCGACGCCAACACCGTGGCCACCGCGGCGGCGCTGCGCAAGCGCCTGGAACAACTGCAGGCGCAGATTCCCGCCGACGCCGAGCTGACCACGCTGGAAGACCAGTCGCGCTTCATCGAACACGCCATCGGCGACGTCAAGAAGGACGCGGTGATCGGTGGCCTGCTGGCGATCCTGATCATCTTCCTGTTCCTGCGCGATGGGTGGAGCACGTTCGTGATCGGCCTGTCGCTGCCGGTGTCGATCGTGACCACGTTCTTCTTCATGGATCGGCTCGGCCTGAGCCTCAACGTGATGTCGCTGGGCGGCCTGGCGTTGGCGACCGGCCTGGTGGTGGACGACTCGATCGTGGTGCTGGAAAGCATCGCCAAGGCGCGCGAGCGCGGTCTGAGCGTGCTGGATGCGGCGATCGTCGGTACCCGCGAGGTCGGCATGGCGGTGGTCGCCTCGACCCTGACCACGATCGCGGTGTTCCTGCCGCTGGTGTTCGTGGAGGGCGTGGCCGGGCAGCTGTTCCGCGACCAGGCGCTGACTGTGGCGATCGCCATCGCGATCTCGCTGGTGGTGTCGATGACGCTGATCCCGATGCTCAGCTCGCTGAAGGGCCGTGCGCCGCTGGCGTTCCCGGTGGAGCCGGCGCCGCCGCACTGGCAGCCGCGGCGCGGCTGGCTGAAGCCGCTGGCCTGGAGCCGGCGCGGCGCAGGTGCAGCGGTGCGCGGGGTGTTCTTCGGCGCGGCCTGGCTGTGCGTGCGGCTGTGGCGCGGTGCGGTGGCGGTGGTCGCCCCGGTGATGCGCAAGGCCAGCGCCCTGGCGATGGCGCCGTACGCGCTGGCCGAGCGTGGCTATCTGCGGCTGCTGCCGGGTGCGTTGGCGCGTCCCGGCTGGGTGCTGGGACTGGCGGCGCTGGCCTTCGCCGCGACCCTGGCGGTGGCGCCGCTGCTGGGCGCCGACCTGATCCCGCAGCTGGCGCAGGACCGCTTCGAGATGACGGTGAAGCTGCCGGCCGGCACGCCGCTGCGGCAGACCGATGCGCTGGTGCGCGAACTGCAGGAGGTCCACGGCAAGGACGCGGGCGTGCAGGCGCTATACGGCGTCAGCGGCAGCGGCACCCGGCTCGACGCCAACCCCACCGAGAGCGGCGAGAACATCGGCAAGCTGACCATCGCCATGGCCGGCGGCGGCAGCGCGCAGTTCGAGGCGCAGCAGAGCGAGCGCATGCGCGCGACGATGCGTAACCATCCGGGCGTGCAGGTCGGTTTCAGCCGGCCGGAGCTGTTCAGTTTCTCCACGCCGCTGGAGATCGAACTGCGCGGCCAGGATCTGCAGACCATCCAGCACGCCGGGCAGAAGCTGGCGGCGCTGCTGCGCGGCAACGGCCACTTCGCCGACGTCAAATCCACGGTGGAGGAGGGCTTCCCGGAGATCCAGATCCGCTTCGACCAGGAACGTGCCGGCGCGCTGGGGCTGACCACGCGGCAGATCGCCGACGTGGTGGTGAAGAAGGTGCGCGGCGACGTCGCCACCCGCTACAGCTTCCGCGACCGCAAGATCGACGTGCTGGTGCGCGCGCAGCAGAGCGACCGCGCCAGCGTCGACAGCATCCGCCGGCTGATCGTCAATCCGGGCAGCAGCCGGCCGGTGACCCTGGACGCGGTCGCCGACGTGGTCGCCACCACCGGTCCCAGCGAGATCCACCGCGCCGACCAGATCCGCGTGGCGATCGTCTCGGCCAATCTGCGCGACATCGACCTGGGTACGGCGGTGCGCGAGGTCGGCGAGATGGTGGCGCGCGATCCGCTCGGCGCCGGCGTCGGCATGCACATCGGCGGGCAGGGCGAGGAACTGGCGCAATCGGCGCGCTCGCTGCTGTTCGCGTTCGGCCTGGCGGTGTTCCTGGTGTACCTGGTGATGGCCTCGCAGTTCGAGTCGCTGCTGCATCCGTTCGTCATCCTGTTCACCATCCCCCTGGCGCTGGTCGGCGCGGTGCTGGCGCTGCTGCTGACCGGCAAGCCGGTGTCGGTGGTGGTGTTCATCGGCCTGATCCTGCTGGTGGGCCTGGTGACCAAGAACGCGATCATCCTGATCGACAAGGTCAACCAGTTGCGCGAGGAGGGCGTGGCCAAGCGCGCGGCGCTGATCGAAGGCGCACGCTCGCGGTTGCGGCCGATCGTGATGACCACGCTGTGCACGCTGTTCGGCTTCCTGCCGCTGGCGATCGCCAGCGGCGAGGGCGCCGAGGTGCGCGCGCCGATGGCGATCACCGTGATCGGCGGGCTGCTGGTGTCCACGCTGCTGACCTTGCTGGTGATCCCGGTGGTCTACGACCGCCTGGACCGCCGCGCCGACGCGTACTACGCCGAACGCGGGCGGCGTGCGCGGCAACGTGAAAACGGCGAGCAGCGCCTGCAGGACGGCGAGGGCGCGCCGGCATGAGCGTCGCCGAGTTCAGCATCCGCCGTCCGGTCACCACCATCATGTGCTTCGTGTCGCTGGTGGTGGTCGGGCTGATCGCCGCCTTCCGCCTGCCGCTGGAGGCCTTGCCGGACATCTCCGCGCCGTTCCTGTTCGTGCAGCTGCCGTACACCGGCTCCACTCCGGACGAGGTCGAGCGCAACCTGGTGCGGCCGACCGAGGAAGCGCTGGCGACGATGACCGGGATCAAGCGCATGCGCTCGACCGCCACCGCCGACGGCGCCAACATCTTCATCGAGTTCTCCGACTGGGACCGCGACATCGCCATCGCCGCCTCCGATGCGCGCGAGCGTATCGACGCGATCCGCGCCGACCTGCCGGCCGACCTGCGGCGCTACAACGTGTTCAAGTGGTCCAGCAGCGACCAGCCGGTGTTGAAAGTGCGCCTGGCCGGCGCGGCCGACCTGACCGGCGCGTACGACATGCTCGACCGCGAGTTCAAGCGCCGCCTGGAGCGCATTCCCGGGGTGGCCAAGGTGTCGGTGTCCGGCGCGCCGCCGAACGAGGTCGAGATCGCCATCGCCCCGGACCGGCTCAGCGCGCACAACCTCAGCCTCAACCAGCTCAGCGAGCGCCTGGGCAAGCTCAACTTCTCGCTGTCGGCCGGGCAGATCGACGACAACGGCCAGCGCCTGCGGGTGCAGCCGGTCGGCGAGCTGCGCGACCTGCAGGAGCTGCGCGACCTGGTCATCGACGCCAAGGGCCTGCGCCTGGGCGACATCGCCGAGGTGCGGCTGAAGCCGACCCGGATGAGCTACGGCCGGCGCCTGGACGGGCGCCCGGCGGTGGGCCTGGACGTGTTCAAGGAGCGCAGCGCGAATCTGGTCGAGGTCTCGCGCGCGGTGCTGGCCGAGGTCGAGCAGATCCGCAAGCAGCCGGCGCTGAGCGACGTGCAGATCAAGGTCATCGACAACCAGGGCAAGGCGGTGACCTCCTCGCTGGCGGAACTGGCCGAAGCCGGCGCGGTCGGCCTGCTGCTGTCGGTGACGGTGTTGTTCTTCTTCCTGCGGCACTGGCCGTCGACCCTGATGGTGACCCTGGCGATCCCGATCTGCTTCGCCATCACCCTGGGCTTCATGTACTTCGCCGGGGTCACCCTCAACATCCTGACCATGATGGGCCTGCTGCTGGCGGTGGGCATGCTGGTGGACAACGCGGTGGTGGTGGTGGAGAGCATCTACCAGGAGCGCGAGCGCATGCCCGACCAGCCGCAGCGCGCTTCCATCCTCGGCACCCGCAATGTCGCCATCGCGCTGTCGGCCGGCACCCTGTGCCACTGCATCGTGTTCCTGCCGAACCTGTTCGGCGAGACCAACAACATCAGCATCTTCATGTCGCAGATCGCCATCACCATCTCGGTGTCGCTGCTGGCGTCGTGGCTGGTGGCGGTGAGCCTGATCCCGATGCTGTCGGCGCGCATGCGCACCCCGGCGCTGCTGCATTCCCCGCACGGGCTGATCCCGCGCCTGCAGCGCCGCTACGCGCGGGTGCTGGCCTGGTCGCTGGCGCATCGCGGCTGGAGCGTGTGCGCGATCGTGCTGATCAGCGCACTGAGCGTGATCCCGATGCTGCAGACCAAGAAGGACATGTTCGGCGGCGACGGCGGCGAGCAGGTCTTCATCGGCTACCAGTGGAAGGGCGCCTACACGCGCGAGCAGATGGCCGAGGAAGTGACCCGGCTGGAACGCTTCATCGACGCGCGCCGCGCGCAATACCACGTGACCCAGGTGTATTCCTGGTTCAGCGAGGAGGAGGGCAGCAGCACCACGCTCACCGTCGATCTGAAGCAGGTCCGCGACCTGCCGGCACTGATGGAACGCATCCGCAAGGAACTGCCGCGCTCGGCGCGGGTGGATTTCCACGTCGGCAACAGCAACGGCGGCGATGGCGGCAACGGCGGCGGGCAGACCGTACAGGTGCAGTTGGTCGGCGATTCCACCGAGGCGCTGCGCGCGCTCGCCGACGACGTGGTGCCGGTGCTGGCGCGGCGCAAGGAGCTGCGCGACGTGCGCGTGGACAGCGGCGATCGCAGCGCCGAACTGGCGGTGCGGGTGGACCGCGAGCGCGCCGCCGCGTTCGGCTTCAGCGCCGAGCAGGTCGCCAGCTTTGTCGGCCTGGCGCTACGCGGCGCGTCGCTGCGCGAGTTCCGCCACGGCGACAACGAGGTGCCGGTGTGGGTGCGTTTCGCCGGCGCCGAACAGACCTCGCCGGAAGACCTGGACAGCTTCAACGTGCGCACCCAGGACGGGCGCAGCGTGCCGCTGCTGAGCCTGGTCGAGACGCAGCCGCGCGCGGCCGCGACCCAGATCGCCCGTACCAACCGGCAGACCACGCTGACCATCACCGCCAACCTCGGCGCCAAGGTCACCGCGCCGGAAGCCAAACAGGCGATCGAGGACACCCTCAACGCAGTCAGCTTTCCGGTCGGCTACCGCTACAGCTTCGACGGCGCGGACGGCCAGGACGACGACCAGGCCAGCAAGCAGATGCTGTTCAACCTGCTGATCGCGCTGGTGATGATCTATGTGGTCATGGCCGCGATGTTCGAATCGCTGCTGTTCCCGGTGGCGATCATGAGCGGTGTGCTGTTCTCGGTGTTCGGCGTGTTCTGGCTGTTCTGGATCACCGGCACCAGCTTCGGGATCATGGCCTTCATCGGCATCCTGGTGCTGATGGGCGTGGTGGTGAACAACGGCATCGTGATGATCGAGCACATCAACAACCTGCGCCGGCGCGGCCTGGCCCGTACCGAGGCGCTGATCGAAGGCTCGCGCGAGCGCCTGCGCCCGATCATGATGACCATGGGCACGGCGATCCTGGCGATGGTGCCGATCTCGCTGACCACCACGCAGATGTTCGGCGACGGCCCGGCCTACTACCCGATGGCGCGCGCCATCGCCGGCGGCCTGGCGTTCTCGACCGTGGTCAGCCTGCTGTTCCTGCCGACCATCTACGCGATCCTGGACGATCTGAGCAACGGCGTGGCCAACCTGGTGCGGCGTGCGCGTGGGCGTCGCGGCATGGCTGCGCAGATGGTGTCCTGATCCGGAGGCTCTGTCGCTGCTCCAAACGACATGTGGGAGGGGCTTCAGCCCCGACGCCGTAGCGCCGAGGCGTCGGGGCTGAAGCCCCTCCCACAAAGGCGAACCAGCGCGGTGACAGTTGCCGCCGCCGCGCGGCGGGTACTCAACCGGCCAGCTTGCCGAAGATGCGGAAGCCGGCCAGCCACACGCCGAGCATGCTGCCCAGGTTGGTCAGCAGGAAGGTCAGCACCACCCGCGAGACGCGGTTGCGGTACCAGCCGCGCAGGTTCTGCGCATCGTCGCGCAGCGCCAGGAAATCGCCATAGGCCGGCTTGCGCATGTGCACTTCGACCAGGGCGCTGAACGCCCCGGCCGGCACGCCCGGGCGGAACGGCTTCAGCGGCGCGGCGATGGCGCCAGCGATGACGCTCAGCGGATGCCCGCCGGCCAGGATGCAGCCCAGCCCGGCCAGGCCGCCGGTGAACAGCACCCACTGCAGCAGCAGGTCGGTGCCCAGGGCGAAGCCGCCGTGCCAGTAGCCCCAGGCCACGCCGCCCAGCACCAGCGCGGTCAGGGTCAGGGTGATCCACGGCACCTTCTTCTTGGTTTGCACCTCTTCCAGCGCCTTGCGCAGCGTCGCCGGGTCGTCCTGGTCGCCCTGCAGGTGCCGCGCCAGGCCGGCCAGGTGGCCCGCGCCGACCACCGCCAGCACGTCGCGCACGCCGGTCGACGGCGCGCCATCCAGCGGTTCGGCATTGCCGGCCAGCGGCAGCGCGCGCTGTTGCGCCTGTTCCTCGCGCAGGCGCGTGGCCATGTAGCGGTCGCGCTCGGCGATGATGGTGTCGTACAGCGCCGGGCTCTCGCTGGCGAAATCGCCGAAGCTGGCTTCGAGCATGTCGCCCTGCTTGAGCTTCTCGATCTCCGCCTCGCCGACCTCGTCGGAGGCGAACAAGCCGCCGAGCAGGCCGCTGGCCAGCTTCAGCTTGCCGAAGAAGCCGAGCCGGCTGGAGGCGCGCTTGAAGGTCAGGCCGACTTCGCGATCGATCAGGTACACCGGCAACTGCCGTTCGCGCGCCAGCAGGACTGCGCGCTTGAGTTCGGCGCCGGGCTCGATGCCCAGTTGCTCGGCCAGGCGCCGCTGGTAGGCGGCCAGCGCCAGGTTGGCGGCGAACAGGGCCACGCGGCCCTTGCGGATCACCTGCACCAGGTCCAGCTTGGTCAGCGCGTCCGGATCGGTCAGCGCCTGCAGGCGTTGCGGATCCAGTTCCACCGCCACCGCATCGAAACGGCCGCTGCCGATCGCCCGTTCCACCGCGGCGACGCTGGCCAGGGACACATGCGCGGTGCCGAGTAGGGTATAGCGGATGCCGTCGCGTTCGACGATGCGGTACGGCTGGCCGTCGAACAGCGCGTCATCGCCGTCGGCCTGGGAAAGTTTGTTCATTCCATCACTCATCGGAGGGCGCCTCGGCAGCGCCGGGGCTCAGCGGGCATGGGGGTGTGAGGACATCGGCCGCGATCGGCATCGGCGCCTGCGGCGGGGTCGCGCTGAGCCGCGGGGAGCGGCGCCGCACACGCACAGACCCGGCACGGCGCTGCGGGTCAGTCGATGTAGCGCTTCAGCAGATCGCCGTAGGCATCGATGCGGCGGTCGCGCAGGAACGGCCAGATTCGCCGCACGTGCTCGCTGCGCTGCAGGTCCACGTCGCAGACCAGCACGGTCGGCTCGCCACCGGCCTCGGCGATGAACTCGCCCTGCGGGCCGAGCACGTGGCTGTTGCCCCAGAACTGGATGCCCGACGCGCCCAGCGGCGACGGCTCGTGGCCGACCCGGTTGCAGCTCAGCACCGGCACGCCATTGGCCACGGCATGGCCGCGATGGCTGAGGATCCAGGCATCGCGCTGGCGTTCCTGCTCGGCCTGTTCGTCGCTGGGGTCCCAGCCGATCGCAGTCGGGTACAGCAGCAGTTCGGCGCCGGCCAGGGCCATCAGCCGCGCCGCTTCCGGATACCACTGGTCCCAGCACACCAGTACGCCGAGGCGGCCGACCGAGGTCTGGATCGGGGTGAAGCCCAGATCGCCCGGGGTGAAGTAGAACTTCTCGTAGAAACCCGGATCGTCGGGGATGTGCATTTTGCGGTACTTACCCAGCAGGCTGCCGTCCTTTTCGAACACCACCGCGGTGTTGTGGTACAGCCCGGCGGCGCGGCGCTCGAACAGCGAGCCGACCAGGACCACGCCATGGCGCTTGGCCAGCGCGCTCAGGCGCTCGGTGCTGGGGCCGGGAATCGGCTCGGCCAGGTCGAATTCGTCCACCGATTCGTGCTGGCAGAAGTACGCGCCGTTGTGCAGTTCCTGCAGCAGCACCAGCTGCGCGCCCTGCGCGGCGGCCTCGGCCACACGCGATTCGATCGCTGCCAGGTTCGCCGCGGCGTCGCCGTGGTTGCGCTCCTGGATCAGCGCGACGGAAAGAGTGGTTCGGGTCATTGCGGAATCAAGGTTCGCGGTAAACCGGCATGGTAGCGCGGATGGCCGCGCGGCAGGTTCCGGGGAGATGAATCCCGCGCCACGCGTGGCGGCGGCGCGGGTGCTCGGTGCTGCGCCGGCGTGCGGCGCAGGCGCGGCGGTTCAGTCCGCCAGCAGTCCGGCCGGCAGCTGCATGGTGATGCAGTGCAGGCTGCCGTTCTGCCAGATCAGCGCGCGGCAGGGGATCGGCACGATCTCGTGCTGCGGGAAGGCCTGCGCCATCACCGCCTGCGCCTGCGCATCGGCCGCGTCGCCGTAGGCCGGCATCAGCACCGCGCCGTTGACGATCAGGAAGTTGGCGTAGGACGCGGCCAGGCGCCGGCCCTGATCGATCACCGGTTGCGCCCACGGCAGCGGGAACAGGCGATAGGGCGCGCCCTCGGCGGTACGCAACGCGGCCAGTTCGGCGCCCATCGCCTGCAGCTCGGCGTAGTGCGAATCGCCGGCGTCGTCGCAGGCCTGGTAGACGATGGCGTCGGTCCCGGCGAAGCGGGCGAGGGTGTCGATGTGCGCGTCGGTGTCGTCGCCTTCCAGGTAGCCGTGGTCCAGCCACAGCACGCGCTGCTGCGCCAGCCAGTCGGCCAGGTCGTGGCTGAGCGATTCGCGGCTGCGCTGCGGGTGGCGCTCGTGCAGGCACTGCCAGGTGGTCAGCAGGGTGCCGGCGCCATCGCAGTCGATGGCGCCGCCTTCCAGGGCGAAGTCGATGCGGCGCACGTCGCTGTCGGCGAACAGGCCCTGCTCGGCCAGCACGCTCACCAACTGGTCGTCACGACTGGCCTGGAACTTGCCGCCCCAGCCGGTGAAGCGGAAGTCCAGCAACTGGAAGCCGCCGCCGGCGCGCGCCAGGGTGATCGGGCCGGAATCGCGCAGCCAGGTGTCGTCGTACTCGGCCTCGACGAAGCGCACCCGCTGCATGTCCACCCGCGCCGAGCGCAGCCGCGCCTCGGCGTAGATCTGCAGATCGGCGTCGGCCACGCAGATCAGCACCCGCTGGAAGCGCACGATCGCCGCGACCAGGGCGATGTAGGTTTCCTCGACCTCGGCCAGGCGCTCGGCCCAGTCGGTGCCGGCATGCGGCCAGGCGATCAGGATGGCGGACTGGGGCTCCCATTCCGCGGGAAGGCGAAGACGATCAGTCATTGCGACCACTACTCAGGTTGTGCCCGGCATCGCGCCAGGGTGTGTGTCGTTCGTATCCCGCACCGGCGGGGCGCGGGAGCTTTGCGCCGCGCCGCGGCTGGGCGACCGCGACGCGGCAGTGCTGGGGTGCTCGGCCAGGCGCACGCGCGACCGGGCGCAGGGTCGGCGTCAGCGGATCGCGGGTTTCGGGCCGATCTCGTTGGCGTCGGCCTTGTTGGCGACCACGTCCACCACCTTCTGTTTCTCGAAGTACACGGTGAAGGCCGGATAGACCCAGCGGTTGATGGTCGGCCATTGCCGCTTCTGGCCGCCACGCGGCTCCAGCTTCTGCTGCGGTGCGCCGTAGCGCGCCTGCACCTGGGCCATGCTCAGGCCGCGGGTCGGCAGCGCCGCGGCGGGCTCTTCCTTGACCCGGTCGACCAGCAGGGTCTCGGCGTGGGCGCCGCCGGCCAGGCCCAACACGGCCAGCAGCGGCAGGACGGACAGACGATGCTTCATCACGTGTACTCCCCAGAGGACGAGCGCCGATTACAGCAAACTTCGATAACAAAAAACCGCCCGAAGGCGGCTTTCGTCGACGACCGGCCACCGCTGCGCGCGGCGCGGCAGGGCAGGCCGGGTCGGATCAGCGCTGACGCGCCTTGAAACGGGGGTTGGACTTGCAGATCACGAAGACCTTGCCGCGGCGGCGGACCACCTTGCAGTCGCGGTGACGGGCCTTCGCCGACTTCAGGGAGGACAGGACTTTCATGGCACACCTCGGCGTAAACTTGTGGATTCGAAGGAGGGCGGCACGGCCGAAACCATGGCGCGGGATCAGTAAGCCGGCGATTGTAGCCTGGTTTTCTTCATGGTTTCAACTGCTTGCGCCAGCCCGGCCGGCGTCGGCGCTACAATGCGCCGCCCCCCGTCCGAGGAACCGCATGAACGAGCCCGCTCCCGTCCTGACCATCGATGGCCCTTCCGGGGCCGGCAAAGGCACCGTCAGCCGCATCGTCGCCGCCCGCCTGGGCTGGCATTACCTGGATTCGGGGGCGCTGTACCGGGCGGTCGGGGTGGCGGCCAGCTGGGCCAATCTGGACATTTCCGACGCCGCCGCCCTGGTGCGCTGCACGTTCGACACCCGAGTGGAGTTCGACGAGGTCGCCGATGGCGGTCTGCGGGTGCGGATCAACGGCGCCGATGCCACCGACGAACTGCGCCTGGAGACCACCGGTGCGGTGGCCTCGGCGATCGCCGCCATCCCCGAGGTGCGCGCGGCGCTGAAACAGCGCCAGCGCGCCTTCCGCACCCCGCCGGGGCTGGTCGCCGACGGTCGCGACATGGGGACGGTGATTTTTCCGGACGCCCCGTACAAGGTGTTCCTGACCGCCAGCGCCGAGGAGCGCGCCCAGCGCCGGCATAAGCAGTTGAAGGAAAAAGGGGTTTCGGTTATATTCGACGACCTGCTGCGCGAGATCATGGCCCGCGACGCACGCGATGCGCAACGCGCGGTGGCCCCGCTGAGGCCGGCAGACGATGCCGTCCTCCTCGATACCACCGGCATGGACATCGACCAGGTGGTGGGCCGCGTCCTGCAGTTGCTGCCGGTCTGAGCGGCACGCAGGGCAGGGCAGCAGTTTGGTGGCGTCATGCACGCCACCGGTTCCTCGTTACACCCGCAACATCCATGTTCCACCGATAGCGTCAAAGGCTCCGCTGCGCAATTCCGCGCTGCGGTTTTTCCATTCCACACCCGGCCGCTGTTCGGGCCGACTAACAGGTGGACAGTCGCTGTTTTCCAGAAGAAAACGCCCTGTCCGTGTGTCCACTAGAGTAATTTCAAATGACCGAATCTTTTGCCGAACTGTTCGAAGCCAGCCAAGCCAACCTGGCCAAGCTGAAGCCCGGCGCCATCGTCACCGGTACCGTCGTGGAAGTCCGCGGCGACGTGGTGGTGATCAACGCCGGCCTGAAGTCCGAAGGCATCGTGCCGATCGAGCAGTTCCGTAACGACGCTGGCGAAATCGACGTCGCCGAAGGCGACCTGGTCAAGGTCGCGCTCGACTCGCTCGAGAACGGCTTCGGCGAGACCGTGCTGTCGCGCGAGAAGGCCAAGCGCGCCATGGTGTGGGACGAGCTGGAAGAAGCGTTGGAGAAGAACGAGACCATCACCGGCCGCATCAGCGGCAAGGTCAAGGGTGGTTTCACCGTGGACATCAAGGATGTCCGCGCGTTCCTGCCCGGTTCGCTGGTGGATGTGCGCCCGGTGCGCGACCCGGCCTACCTGGAAGGCAAGGAACTGGAGTTCAAGCTGATCAAGCTGGACCGCAAGCGCAACAACGTGGTGGTCTCGCGTCGTGCGGTGGTCGAGAGCGAGCACTCGGAAGAGCGCGAGCAGCTGATGGACAAGCTGCAGGAAGGCGCGATCCTGAAGGGCGTGGTCAAGAACCTGACCGACTACGGCGCGTTCGTGGACCTGGGCGGCATCGACGGCCTGCTGCACATCACCGACATGGCCTGGAAGCGCGTGCGCCATCCGTCCGAAGTGGTCAACGTCGGCGACGAGCTGGACGTGCGCGTGCTGAAGTTCGATCGCGAGCGTAACCGCGTCAGCCTCGGCCTGAAGCAGCTGGGCGAGGATCCGTGGGACAACATCGCGCGTCGTTACCCGGCCAACAGCCGCGTGTTCGGCAAGGTCTCCAACGTCACCGATTACGGCGCGTTCGTCGAGATCGAGCCGGGCGTGGAAGGCCTGGTGCACGTATCCGAGATGGACTGGACCAACAAGAACGTCAACCCGTCCAAGGTCGTGCAGGTCGGCGACGAAGTCGAAGTGATGGTGCTGGACGTGGACGAAGAGCGTCGCCGCATCTCGCTGGGCATGAAGCAGGTCGCCGCCAATCCGTGGGAAACCTTCGCCGCCACCCACAAGAAGAACGACAAGGTGTCCGGCCAGATCAAGTCGATCACCGACTTCGGCATCTTCATCGGCCTGGACGGCGGCATCGACGGCCTGGTGCACCTGTCCGACATCAGCTGGAACACCACCGGCGAAGACATCGTGCGCAACTTCAAGAAGGGCGACACGCTGGAAGCCGTGGTGCTGGCGGTGGACCCGGAGCGCGAGCGCATCAGCCTGGGCGTCAAGCAGCTGGAGCAGGATCCGTTCGGCCAGTACATGGCCGCCAACCCGAAGGGCTCGAAGGTCGAGGGCGTGGTGCGTGAAGTGGACGCCAAGGGCGCCACCATCGACCTGGCCGACGGCATCGAAGGCTACGTCGCCGCGCGCGACATCGCCAACGAGCGCGTCGACGACGCCAGCCAGCACCTGAAGGTCGGCGACAAGATCGAAGCCAAGTTCGTGGGCATGGACCGCAAGGGCCGCACCCTGCAGCTGTCGATCAAGGCCAAGGACGATGCCGAAATGCGCGAAGTGCTGGAGGAATACCAGTCCGCGTCGGGCGGCACCACCCAGCTGGGCGCGCTGCTGCGTGCGCAGCTGAACGGCAACAAGTCCTAGTAATCCGCCACACGCAGCGTTACTGGCACGGCCCGGTGTTCCCGGGCCGTGCCAGGTTGCGACCCCCACTGCACGCATCCGTAAATGACCAAATCCGAGCTGATCGAAATCCTGGCGCGCAAGCAGGCGCATCTGAAGTCGGACGACGTCGATCTGGCGGTGAAGTCGTTGTTGGAAATGATGGGCGGCGCCCTGTCCGGCGGCGATCGCATCGAGATCCGCGGCTTCGGCAGCTTTTCCCTGCATTACCGACCGCCGCGCCTGGGACGCAATCCCAAGACCGGCGAGTCCGTCGCGCTTCCTGGCAAGCACGTGCCGCATTTCAAGCCCGGCAAGGAGCTGCGCGAGCGCGTGAGTGGCGTCGTCCCGGTCGAATCCGACACGCCCTGAGCCCGGCGTCCGGCGCTTGCCGGAATCCACGCCTGTTCGGCTAATCTAGTGTCTCCCGACGCTGGAGTTGCTCATGAAGATTGCACGACTGCTGATCCTGCTGGTGTTGCTGTTGGCCGGCCTGGTCATCGGGTCGCTCAATTCGCAGCCGATCCAGATCAACTTCGTGTTCTCCAGCATCGCCACCACCTCCGGCATCGCCATCATCGTCTCGCTGTTCGCCGGCGTGCTGATCGGCGCCTCGCTGGTCCTGGCGGCCCTGGTGATCCCCCTGTATGCCAAGCTGCGTCGCGCCAACAAGGCCGCGAACGCCGCGACCCCGGCCGTTGCGCCGGTCTCTCCCCATGCCCACCAGCCCTTGGACGGACGCTGATCTTCGATGGACTTTCTGACCGAGTGGTTCTGGTTCTTCCTGTTCCTGCCGCTGGCGGCATTGAGCGGCTGGGTGATCGGCCGCCGTGGCGGCCAGCGCCATGGCGACACCCAGGTCAGCCGGCTGTCCAGCACCTATTTCCGCGGCCTCAACTACCTGCTCAACGAGCAGCCGGACAAGGCGATCGAGCTGTTCCTGCATATCGCCGAACTGGACAAGGAAACCTTCGAGACCCAGGTCGCGCTGGGCCACCTGTTCCGCCGCCGCGGTGAGGTCGACCGCGCCATCCGCCTGCATCAGGGCCTGGTCCAGCGCGGCGATCTGAGCGACGCGCAGCGCGTGCAGGCCTTGCTGGCGCTGGGCGAGGACTACATGAAGTCGGGGCTGCTGGACCGCGCCGAAACCGTGTTCACCGAACTGGCGCAGATCGACCAGCGTGCGCCGCAGGCGCTCAAGCACCTGATCGGCATCTACCAGGCCGAACGCGACTGGGAAAAGGCCATCGACAACGCCACCCGCTACGAAGAGGTGACCGGCGAGCCGATGGGCAAGCTGATCGCCCAGTTCGAATGCGAACTGGCCGACCGCTATCGCGCCTCGGGCAAGAACGACCTGGCGCGGGAGGCGATCGCGCGCGCCTACCAGGCCGATGCCAAGTCGGTGCGCGCCGGCATCCTGGAAGGGCGCATCGATGTCGACGACGGCAACGACGAGGCCGCCATCCGCGCCTTCGAGCGCGCCGCGCGTCACGACCCGGACTACCTGCCGGAGATCATGCCGGCGCTGATGGAGTGCTACCGCCGCGGCGACGATCTCAGCGGCGCGCGCGCGTTCCTGTCGGAGATGACCGAGCACTACCGCGGCATCGCCCCGGTGCTGGCGCTGACCCGGCTCATGGAGTCGCAGGAAGGCATTTCCGCCGCGCGTTCCTACCTCGGCCGGCAGCTCAAGGATCGGCCGTCGGTGCGCGGCGAGTCCGCGCTGATCGACCTGACCCTGGCCGAGGGCGCCGATTCCACCGCGACACTGCAGGATCTCAAGCACATCACCGACCAGTTGCTGGTGCGCAATCCCAGCTACCGCTGCACCCGCTGCGGCTTCGGCGCGCGCACCCACCACTGGCAATGCCCCAGTTGCAAGGAGTGGGGCACGGTCAAGCCCCTGCTCAACTACGCGGTGGTGTAGTGCCCATCGCAGGAGCCGCGCTGCTCTTGGCGCTCGGGGTGTTCAGCGCGGCCGGCACCTGGCTGTCGCGCCAGTACGCACTCAAACGCAAGTTGATGGACGCGCCGGGCGAGCGGCGCAGCCACACCGTGGCGACGCCGCGCGGCGGCGGCGTGGCGATCGTGGCGGCGGTGCTGCTGGCCTGCGGCTGGGCGGCCCTG
>NZ_AQOK01000629.1:0-258 GCF_000364645.1 Xanthomonas sp. SHU 308
GCCGCCGCCGTCGTGGCCGTCGCGGTGGCCGCCGCCGTCGCCGTGGCAATGGCGAAGCCGGTGCTGCCGGCGATGCCGCCGGCCTGGACGATGCCGACCTGGATGCCGGCGACAGCGACGGCGAAAGCGCGCCGGCGCCGAGCCGCAGCCAGCCGGAGTTCGACTTCGACGACGACGGCACCACCGATGCCGCTCCGGCCAAGTCGCAGCCGCCCGTGCAGGAAAAGCGCGAGCCGCAGGAGAAGCGCGAGCCGCGTC
>NZ_AQOK01000630.1:0-2518 GCF_000364645.1 Xanthomonas sp. SHU 308
TGCCGCGCCGTTGCCGCGGGTCGAGGCGGCGATGCCGGATGCCGCGCCGGCGGCGCGGATGCAGTCCCCGGTGGACCAGGACGCCGCGCTCGGCTGAGCGCCGGCCCGGCCCGGGCACTACAATGGGCCGACAAGGACCGGGGGGTGCCGTGATTCGTTTAGTGCTGGCGGAGGACCAGGCAATGGTGCGCGGTGCGCTGGGCGCACTGCTGGGCCTGGAAGCGGATCTCGACCTGGTCGCCAGCGCGGCCGACGGCGAAGCCGCCTGGCGCGCGCTGCAGGCGCATGCGCCGGACCTGCTGGTCACCGACATCGAGATGCCCGGCCTCAGCGGCCTGGAGCTGGCCCAGCGCATCCAGCGCCAGCAACTGCCGGTGCGCGTCATCATCGTCACCACCTTCGCCCGCCCCGGCTTCCTGCGCCGCGCCCTGGACGCCGGGGTCGGCGGCTACCTGCTCAAGGACGCACCGCCGCAGCGGCTGATCGAGGCGATCCGCCAGGTGCACCGCGGCGGCCGCGCGATCGACCCGGAACTGGCGCTGGAAGCCTGGTCCGAGGCCGACCCGCTCAACGACCGCGAGCGCCAGGTGCTGCGCCTGGCCGGCGAGGGCGCCTCGGCCGGCGACATCGCCACGCAGTTGGGGCTGTCGTCGGGCACGGTGCGCAACTACCTGTCTGAGGCGATCGGCAAGCTCGGGGTCGGCAACCGCATCGAGGCGGCGCGGCTGGCCCGGCAGAAGGGCTGGCTGTGATGCGGCGCGCGGTTCGGCCTGAAACTTGCATGGCTCCCTGCGCTTGACTGCGCGGCGCAGTGCAGGGCGCGCGCGGCCTTCCTTCCTCCCATTGGCCAACGCCATGCCCTCCACCACGATCAACCGCTATGGCGTGCCGCTGGCCCTGCTGCTGCTGTTGGGCATCAGCGGCGGCGTGCTGGTGGGCAGCGAGCGCTTTCTCGCCGATGCTGCCGCAGTGCAGCGCAGCCACCGGGTCATTGCCGAAATCAACGGCCTGCAGCTCAACCTCGCCGACTGCGATGCTTCGTTGCGCGGCTTCCTGCTGCTGGACAGCCGCGAACACCTGGCCGATTTCCGGGCGTGCCAGCGCGCGCTGCCGCCGCGGCTGCAGCAACTGGCCACGCTGCTGCAGGGCAACCCCGCGCAGCAGCAGCGGCTGCAGGAGGTCCAGGCGCAGATCGAGGCGCGCATGCGCGACAGCGCGCTCGCCGTGGCCCGTTTCCAGGGCAGGGCGGCAGGCATGCGCAAGCCGGACCCGGAGCGCGCCCGCCAGGGCCGTCTGATGTCGCAGGCGATCCGGCGCAACACCGACAGCCTGGTGCGCAGCGAGCGCGCGGCGCTGGCCAGCAGCGCCCGCTCCACCGCCGCCAACGCCGACCTGCTGCGCCGGCTGGCGGTGATCGGCATCCCCACGGTGTGTGCGCTGACCCTGGGCCTGTACCTGCTGCTGCGCCGCGAGATCGGCCGCCGCAGTCAGGCCGAGCAGCGCGGTCACCATGCCAATGCGCTGCTGGTGGGCACCGTGCAGCAGATGCAGCGCACCGAACAGGATCTGCGCACGCTCAACCGCTGCAGCCGCGGACTGCAGAGCTGCGTGCAGCAGGACGAGGCGGTGGAGGTCGCGCGGCAGGCGCTGGAGCGCCTGCTCGGCGACGCCGGCTGCAGCGTGTACTGCACCGACGCGGCGGGCGAGCAGGCGGTCTGTGTCGCGCACTGGGGCGAGGATGCGGTGTGCGCGCCGTCGCTGTCGCTGAGCGGCTGCGAAGGCCTGCGCAGCCGCGCCACCCAGATCCAGCGGCCCGGCGCCGCGCCGGCCTGCGCGCACGCCGCCGGCGTGGCACGCCATGGCACCTGCGTGCCGATGATGGTGCAGGGCGAGCCGCTGGGGCTGATCCACCTGTCCAGCCGCGATCCGGCCGTGCTCGAACGCCTGCCCCTGGTCGAGGTGGTGGCCGAACAGCTGGCGATGGCGCTGCACAACCTGCAGTTGCGCCAGCGCCTGCGCACGCAGTCGATCCGCGATCCGTTGACCGGGCTGTACAACCGCCGCTACCTGGAAGAATCGCTGGTGCGCGAACTGGCGCGCTGCGAGCGCCGTGAGCAGCCGCTGGCGCTGATGATGCTGGATCTGGACCATTTCAAGGCGCTCAACGACCGCCTTGGTCACGCCGGCGGCGATGCCTTGCTGGCCGCGTTCGGTCAGTTGCTGGCCGGGCTGGTGCGGCCGGAGGACATCGCCTGCCGCTACGGCGGCGAGGAGTTCACGGTGATCCTGCCGGGCGCCGCCGCCGACGTGGCGCAGCGCCGCGCCGAGCAGATCCGCGCCGCGGTGGCGAACCTGCAGGTGCAGCACCAGGGTCAGGCGCTGCCGCCGGTGACCGTGTCGATCGGCGTGGCCGCCTATCCGGACCACGGCCGCAGCACCGAGGAACTGCTGCGCTGCGCGGATGCGGCGCTGTACCGCGGCAAGCGCAGCGGCCGCAACCGGGTCGCTGCCGCTGGCA
>NZ_AQOK01000631.1:0-2015 GCF_000364645.1 Xanthomonas sp. SHU 308
CGCACCGCTGCGCATCGCCGAGGCCTAGGCCGCCTCCATCCCGTGCATGCAGTGCCGCGGTCGCGCGCCTGCGCCGCGGCCGTGCCAGCGTCAGCACCCGCGCGCGGCCTGCCGGCTCAGAACGACCAGCTGAAGCTCAGCGTGCCGTTGCGCGGTTCGCCCCAGGCACCGTAGCCGTAGATCTGCGCGTAGTAACGCTTGTCCAGCAGGTTGTTGAGGTTGAGCTGCACCGAGAAGGCCGGCGACAGGCGGTAGCGCGCGAAAGCGCTGACCAGCGCGCCCGTCCGTCGACAAGTGTAACGGCGGCCCGGGGCCGGGACCATGTCGGGAGCGACACAAACGCGTGGCGTCGCCCGGGAGACAGGCCGCACCGCACTGGCCGAATCGACATGCGCGTGCCGGCGCTAGCGTGCGCAGCGCGGGACGCACGCGCTGCGCCCCGCGTGTCGCGTCGTCGGGTGGACTACGCCTTGTCGCGTGGCGCTGCAGGCGTCGCCGCGCCGCGCGCCATGCTCGAGAACACGCCATCGCGGCGTACCCAGGCATGGAACAGCGCCGCGCACAGGTGCGCCAGCACCGTGGCGAACAGCAGGTAGGCCAGCCAGCCATGCGCGCTGCGCAGCCAGGCATACAGCGCCGGGCTGTGTGGGGCGATCGGCGGCAATTGCACGCCCGGCCACAGCACGATCGGATAGCCGCCGGCCGAGAGCATCGACCAGCCCAGCAGCGGCATCGCCAGCATCAGCGCATACAGCAGCCAGTGCGAGGCGTGCGCGGCGGCCTTTTGCCAGCGCGGCAGGTCGGCCGGCAGCGGCGGCGGCCGGTGCCGCAGGCGGTTGCCCAGGCGCACCAGCACCAGCAGCCCGATGGCGATGCCGAGCGGGCGGTGCAGGTTCAGCAGCCAGGGCCGCTGCGACACCGAGGCGACCATGCCCACACCGACGAACAGCATGGTCAGGATCATCGCCGCCATCAGCCAGTGCAGGACGCGCGCGAGCAGGTTGAAGTGCGCGGAGCGGTCGTCGCGGTTCATTGCGCACCTCCGTGCGGCTTGCCGGTCGCATCGGGCGCCTGACCGCGGGCGATCTCGCGCTCGCGGCGGTTGAAGGACTGCGAGTACACCGCCGAGCGCGCGGCCAGGATCGGATCGTCGGAGCCGGCGATGCCGTGCGGCAGGATCAGCGGATCGTAGTTGAGGTCGCGGCACGGCCCGGTGGCCTGCGGCTCGGCATGGTCCAGCACCAGGGTGCCGGCGACCACCTGCTGGCGGTCCTGCGGCCACGGCTGCGACGGATCGTCGACCGGGTCGCCGGGCGCGGCCACGGTCAGTACCAGATCCCAGCGCAGCGGACCGCGCGCCAGCCGCGCCTGCAGGTCTTCGCTGAGGAAGTCGGCGTCGACCTTGGCGCGTTGCTCGGCCGACAGCGGCGCGAACGGGGTGTGCGGGCGCATCGACCAGCGCACCGCATGCGTGCTGCCGTCGGCGGCGGTGAAGCGGAACGCGTTGACGCCGTTGTACTGGGTGTTGGCCCAGCTGTTGGACCATGGTGCGGTCTTGGCCCACTCCTGGAACTTCTTCGCTTCCGGATAGCGCTGCAGGAACGCCGCCATCTTCGCCGGGTCCGGCTTGCCGGTGGCCGGATCCGGCCGCGCGGCCAGCGTCTGCGCCATGAAGCCCTCGGTGCTGGCGACCACGAAGAACGGGAAGCTGTTCATCGCCGTGCGCCATTCCTGGCCGTCGTCGCTGCGCAACTGCAGCGCCATGCTGCGCACGCGGGCGGCGCCGTCGGCGCCATGCGGGTCGCCGCCGCCGATCGACAGGCGGCCCAGCACCGGCACCGAGGACTGCGCGAACACCCGTGCCGAGGACAGCACGCCGCCCTGGCCGTTGCCCTCGAAATGGCCGCTGACGCACACGCCCTTGCTGTGCGCACGGCGGAAGCCCGGATGCGGCGGGCCGCCGGCTTCGATGGCGTCGGTCATGCGCTGCGCGGTCAGCCGTTGCGGGCCGCCGA
>NZ_AQOK01000632.1:0-551 GCF_000364645.1 Xanthomonas sp. SHU 308
TGGGCTGCCGGGCAGCGGCCCGGGCGCGGGCAACGGCGCCAAGCCGCTGTTCGGTCCCGGCCCCGGCACCGCGGCGGTGCAGGGCCTGCCGCTGCCCTCGGACCAGGCGTTCCAGTTCGAAGCCATCGTCGGCGACGGCAATACCCTGCTGCTGCGCTTCACCCCGGCGCCCGGCTATTACCTGTATCGCGACCGCACCGCGCTGGCGCTGGAGGGCGCGCCCGGCATCCGCACCGGCATGCCGCGCTGGCCCAAGGGCAGCTCGCACCAGGACGAACACTTCGGCAACGTGGTGGTGTACTTCGACCAGACCGAGGTCACCGTGCCGCTGCAGCGCCAGCGCGCCGACGCCACCGCCGCGACCCTGGTGGCGACCTTCCAGGGCTGCCAGACCGACGGCATCTGCTACCCGCCGATGACCCGGCGGGTGAAGCTGGCGCTGCCCAAGGGCACCGTCACCCCGGCCGACCAGGCCGAGGTCAGCCCGCTGCTGGTGACGCCGCTGGACAGCCGCCAGGCCGACGCCAACGACGCGGCCGCGGCCACGGCCA
>NZ_AQOK01000633.1:0-4725 GCF_000364645.1 Xanthomonas sp. SHU 308
CGCCTGCGTCAGGCGCCGGCCCGCCAGTCCCGGCTCCGGCAGGCGCAACGCCTCGCCGTCAAGGTCGGCCAGCGCCGGACCCGGCGCCGCGATCAGCCCCTGCGCGCCGCTGCTGGCCAGGGCGTACTGCACCTGCGCCGGGCTGAAGAAGGTCGGCAGCGGCACGTGCACGCCGCCGTTCAGGCGGATCGCCAGATCCAGCAGCAGCCACTCGGGGCCGTTGTCCAGGCGGCTGGCGACGCAATGCACCCCATGCCCCTGCAGCGCATCGGCCAGGCGCTGGGCGCGCTCGAGCAGATCGCGCTCGCGCAGCGCCCCATCGGCATAAAGCACGCGCGCGTCGTCGCCGCGCAAGCCGGCCAGCAGGTCGGCGACGCCGGGCGTGCTCACGGCGCCCCCGCCAGGCAGGCGCGGAACGTGGGCAGCACGCCGTGGCGGGGTTCCGCCTCGCGTTGCAGGAAGGCGTGCCCGGCGGCGATGTCGCCGAACATCAGCCGCGGCTGCGCCGCGTAGTAGTCGCCCCAGTCGCTGGGATCGTCGCGCAGGTCCTGGCCGCGCGCCTCGCCCAGCTCCACAGTGGCCAGGTGCAGGCGGTCGAAGGCGTTGCGCAGTTGCCGGGTCGCCACGAACAGCACCCAGCGCAGGCCCGCGCCATGCAGGGTGCAGGTCAGCGCGCGGATCATCGCCCGCGCGTCGCCGGCGTGCTCGGCGGCGAAATTGCCCACCTCCACCAACTCCGTGCGCACCACCCGCCGCGGCATCCGCTCGGCGATCGCCAGCTCGGCCGGCTGCGCCAGGTACTGCTCGACGAACAGCGGACCCTCGCTGGCGCAGCGCAGCCCCAGCGCGGCCTGCAGGCGACCGTCGGCGCCGTGGTAGGCGAGCAGGTGCGGAAGAAAGCCGCGCAGGACCGCGCCGTAGCGCTCGTGGTAGACCCGGGCGATGAAGGCTTCCACCTGCGCGCGATCGGGATGCAGGGCATCGACCAGCACAGGATCGGCGAAGCGGAAACCGGAAGCAGCGGAGAGGGGGACGATGGCCATGGCGGCATCGTCGGGGCAGTCGATTAGGCGACCATGAGCCCGATGTTAGGCAAATGTAAGCCGCGCATAAGCAAAGCATTGGATGCCGTGGCCCTGCGGCCCGTGCCCGCCGGCGCACTGCGCAGCCCGGCCCCACACCCGCCGAACGCAGCGTCACAATAATGAACCAGCGGGTCTAGTATAAATATCGAACCGACTGGTCTAGTATTGCCACCCATGGTCAGCAAATCGTCCGCCGCCTCCGCCAAATCCTCCTCGCGTCCCGCCGGGCCCGGTCGCCCCAAGGACATGGGCAAACGCGCCGCGATCCTGGAAGCGGCACGGGAAATGTTCACCGAACTGGGCTTCGGCGGGGTCAGCATGGACGGCATCGCCGCCCGCGCCGGCGTCTCCAAGCTCACCGTCTACAGCCACTACGGCGACAAGGAAACCCTGTTCGCCGAAGCGGTGCGCGCGCAATGCCAGGCGCTGCTGCCCGACGACCTGTTCGGGCACGCCCTGAAAGGACCGCTGCGCACCCAGTTGCTGGACATCGGCCAGGCCTTCTTCGCCATGATCAGCAGCGAGGCGGCGATGGCCACCCACCGCATGATGCTGACCCCGGGCACCGGCGACGACCACGTCCGCGAGATGTTCTGGAATGCCGGTCCCAAGCGCACCCAGCAGCACCTGGCGCAGTTGCTGCAGGCCCACGTCGCCGCCGGCGCGCTGGACATCGCCGACCTCGACCTGGCCGCCTCGCAGTTCTTCTGCCTGGTCAAGGGCGAGCTGTACTCGCTGATGATGTGCGGGCTGTGCCGCGACGCCAGCCAGGAGCGGATCCGCGCCCATGTCGAGGCCAGCATCGACTTCTTCCTGCGTGCCTATGCGGCGCGCTAGCCCGGCCGTGGGGCTGTCCGCGACGGCCGATGACTTCCGGCACTGCGCGCCGGACCGTCCGGCGGCGATGCTGCGGCATACGCCCGGCCTCCGTGCCGGCTAAAATGCCCGGCCCTCCGCGTTGGATGCCCGAAATGACGATCGACTACTCCCAAGCCCGCGAAAAGATGGTGGAACAGCAGGTCCGTCCCTGGGACGTGCTGGACCTGCGCGTGCTCGACGTGCTGTCGCGGCTGCCGCGCGAGACCTTCGTGCCGCCGGCCCACCGCGCCGTGGCCTACGCCGACCTGGAGATTCCGCTGGGCCACGGCCAGTTCATGATGAAGCCGGTGATCGAAGGCCGCATGCTGCAGGCCCTGGACCTGCAGCCGGGCGAGGACGTGCTGGAGATCGGCACCGGCAGCGGCTTCGTCAGCGCCTGCCTGGGCGAGCTCGGCCGCGAAGTGGTCAGCCTGGAGATCGAGCCGGCCCTGGCCGCCGCCGCGCGCGCCAACCTGGACGCCGCCGGCCTGGGCAGCAACGTCCGCATCGAGACCGCCGACGCCTTCGCCTGGAACAGCGAGCGCCGCTTCGACGTGGTCTGCGTCACCGCCGCGGTCACCGAGATCCCGGCGCAGTTCCTGGCCTGGCTGCGCCCCGGCGGCCGCCTGTTCGCGATCCGCGGCCGCGCGCCGGTCATGGAAGCGGTGCTGGTGCATGCCGAAGCGGGCGCGCCGCGCACGGAATCGCTGTTCGAAACCGACCTGGCGTACTACCTGCGAGGCGCAGCGCCAGTCCCCCAGTTCACATTCTGATCCATCAAGGAAGCCGCAATGATCCGCCGATCCCTCGTCCTGGCGCTGGCCGCCGCGCTGTTTCCGTTGGCCGCCAACGCCACGGACCTGCTGCAAGTCTACGAAATGGCCCGCAACAGCGACCCGCAGTTGGCCTCCGCGGAATCGACCCGGCTGTACGACAAGGAAGGCGAAGTGCAGGCGCGCGCCGCCCTGCTGCCGCAGATCAACGGCAGCGCGTCGCTGCAGCGCAACCATAGCGAAGTCGAGCGCGGCGGCGGCGAACTGGCCGGCACCGGCAAGAGCCGCAGCTACGCCGTGCAGGGCCAGCAGACCCTGGTCAACTTCGCCCAGTTCTCCAACCTGCGCGCGCAGAAGGCGCGCAGCCTGGCCGCCGACTACACCCTGGATTCGGCCAACGACGACCTGATCGTGCGCACCTCGGCGGCCTACTTCAACGTGCTGGTGGCGATCGAATCGCTGGTCGCCGCCGAAACCAACGAAGCCGCCGCCAAGAAGCAGTTCGACTACGCCGACAAGCGCCTGGAAGTGGGCCTGGCGCCGATCACCGACGTGCACGAAGCCCGCGCCGAGTACGACCAGGCCCGCGCCGACACGATCAATGCGCGCAACTCGCTGCAGGACCTGTACCAGGCGCTGACCCAGATCACCGGCCAGCCGGTGCGCGACCTGCGCGGCCTGCCGGAGGATTTCCGTCCGCAGCTGCCGGCCACCGGCGGCGACATCGACAGCCTGATCGCCTCGGCGCTGGACAAGAACCCGTCGCTGCGGTCCTACCAGTACCAGGTGCAGGCGGCCGAGGCCAGCGTCTCGGCGGCACGCGCCGGGCATCTGCCGACGCTGAGCCTGTCGGCCAGCGCCGGCCGCGATGCGAACTGGGGCAACAGCGTCTCCGGCAGCGGCAGCACCCCGCGCGCCGACAGCAACACCATCGGTCTGACCTTGAACATCCCGATCTTCGCCGGCGGCGCCACCCAGTCCGGCGTGCGCCAGGCGCTGGCGCAGCGCGACATCGCTCAGGACACCTACGAACTGCAGAAGCGCGCGCTCGACCGCAACACCCGCAACGCCTACCAGACGGTGGTGGCCGGGATCAGCGAGATCGAGGCGCGGCGCCTGGCGGTGGTCTCGGCGCAGGCCGCGTTCGATGCCTCGCAGGTCGGCCTGGAAGTGGGCACCCGCACCGTGCTGGACGTGGTGCAGAACCAGCGCACCCTGTACCAGGCGCAGCTGGCCTACGCGCAGGCGCGCTACAACTTCCTGCAGAACCGTCTGCTGCTGAGCCAGGCGCTCGGCTCGCTGGACGTGGCCGAGGTGCAGTCGATCAACGCGCTGCTGACCCAGAGCGCCGAATCCAAGCTCAACTCCACCAACAGCACGCAGTAAGCGCACGCACGCGCGCTTGCCGCCGAAACGGCGGGCCTTCGGGTCCGCCGTTTTTGTTTATGGAGGCGTGGGGCGAATGGCGGCAGCCTCCTGTGGGAGGGACTTCAGTCCCGACGCGCTGCGCGATGGGAGGAGAGGGATGGCGAGAGCCATGCGTCGCGACTTGCAGGGCACCTCGAGTCACGACGCATGTCATGCGCAGGAGCCGCAGGAGCGGCTTCAGCCGCGACGGGACTTCCCATGAAAAGCCCGTCATGGCGATACCCGCTGCGACGGATATGTCCGCGCACCTCTACGACGCGTCAGTCCTCCACGCCCGCATCGCCCGCCAACGGCGGCAGGTGCGGCGCGATCAACTGCAGGGTCCGCTGCAGCGCGCCGCGGCCGTTGGCGACCAGCGCGCAGCCGGCCTCGGCCATGCGCGTGCGCGCCTCGGCATCGCCCAGCAGGGACTGCAGCGCCGCGCACACGGCGCCGGCATCCTCGCAGATGGCCACTGCACCGGCCTCGCGCATGCGCCGCGAGATTTCGGAGAAGTTGTGCAGGTGCGGGCCGGTCACCGACGGCGTGCCGACCGCCGCCGGCTCCAGCAGGTTGTGCCCGCCGATCGGCTGCAGGCTGCC
>NZ_AQOK01000634.1:0-1260 GCF_000364645.1 Xanthomonas sp. SHU 308
GGCCACCTGGGCACACGCATAGAACCCCATCAGCTCGCCCAGCGTATCGATCACGAACACCGCATCCTCGGCGCCCGGCCACTGCTGCTGGCGGCGCGTGGCCACGCGCCAGCCCTGGTCGCGCGCCAGCGCCTCGACCTTGGCGAAGCGCTCCGGATGCCGCGGCGCCCACAGCAGCAGCAGGTCCGGCCACTGCCGGCGCAACTGCCGGTGCATCTCGATCACCGCCGCTTCCTCGCCGTCGTGGGTGCTGGCGGCGATCCACACCGGACGCGTCGCAGGCACGCGCTCGCGGAACGCGGCGACGACCTCCGGCAAGTGCGCAGGCGCGGCGATGTCGAACTTCAGGTTGCCCAACGCGCGCACCTGCTCGGCACGCGCGCCCAGCGCGACGAAGCGCTCGGCATCCTCCTGCGACTGCGCCGCCACGCAGGTGACGGTGCGCAGCGCACGCCCGATCAACGGCCGCAGCAGCCGGTAGCCGCGCAACGAACGCGCCGACAGCCGCGCATTGAGCACGTACACGGGAATGCCGCGGTCGCGGCAGCCGAACAGCATGTTCGGCCACAGCTCGGTTTCCAGGATCAGCGCCAGGCTGGGGCGGAAGTGCTGCAGGAACCGGCCGACGCTGCCGGGCACGTCGTAGGGCAGATACACATGATCGAGCGCGTCTCCCCACAGCGCGCGCACCCGCTCCGAACCGGTCGGGGTGATGGTGGTGATCACCCAGCGGATGTCCGGGCGCTGCGCGCGCAGCGCATTGACCACCGGCGCGGCGACGTTGACCTCGCCCACCGAGACCGCATGCAGCCACACCCGCGGCCGCCCGCGCGCCTGCGAATACGAGGCGTAGCGCTCGTCCCAGCGCTGGAAGTACTGGCGCACGCGGAAACCGCGCCAGACCAGGTGATAGACGGTGACCGGCAGCAGCAGATAGAGCACGGCCGAGTACAGGCCGCGCAGCAGCCGCTCGATGAAATCGTTGCGCATCCGGACAGCATAGCCGGTTGCAAGCAGGCGGCGGCAGACGATCGCCACGCGCGCCGCAGCGCACGCCGACGCGGTGATGCACGCGCCCGGCTAAACTTGGCGCATGTCTGCCGCCCCCACTCCGCCCGCGTCCGCCACCCAGGCCGCACCGCCGCCACGCTCGCCCCGCCACTGGCCCACCTGGCTGCTGCTCGGCCTGGCGGTGATCGCCGCGCGCCTGCCCTGGCTGTTGCAGCGCGCCCTGGGTCGCGGTATCGGCTGGGGGGGGGG
>NZ_AQOK01000635.1:0-1800 GCF_000364645.1 Xanthomonas sp. SHU 308
CGCCGAGGTGAACCTGAAGCTGTGCTTCCCGGAGCAGAGCGAGGCCTGGCGCGAACGCCTGCTGCGCGACAGCTTCGATGCGCTGGGCGTGGGCGTGTTCGAATTCGCCCGCGCCTGGTGGGGCGGCATCGGCGCGATCCGCCGGCGCACCCGCATCGAGGGGCTGGAACACCTGCAGACCTTGCAGGCGCAGGGCCGCGGCGTGCTGCTGGTGTCGGGCCACTTCATGACCTTGGAGATCTGCGGCCGGCTGCTGTGCGAGTACGTGCCGCTGGCCGGCATGTACCGGCGCCACCGCAACCCGGTGTTCGAATGGGCGGTCAAGCGCGGCCGTCTGCGCTACGCCACCGCGATGTTCGCCAACGAGGACCTGCGCGGCAGCGTGCGCCATCTCAAGCGCGGCGGTTTCCTGTGGTACGCGCCGGACCAGGACATGCGCGGGAAGGACACGGTGTTCGTGCCGTTCTTCGGCATGCCCGCGGCCACCATCACCGCTACCCACCAACTGGCGCGGCTGACCGGCTGCGCGGTGGTGCCGTACTTCCACCGCCGCGAAGGCGCCGACTACGTGCTGCGCATCGCGCCGCCGCTGCAGGACTTCCCGTCGGAGGACATGGTCGCCGACACCGCGCGGGTCAACGCCGCCATCGAGGCGATGGTGCGCGAAGCGCCGGCGCAGTATCTGTGGATCCACCGCCGCTTCAAGCGCCAGCCCGGCGGCCGCAGCGACTTCTACGAGCGCGGCTGAGCGCTCACCCAGGCGTCGCGGCGTCGGCGCGCTCGCCCGGTTCGGGGTCGTTCGCCAGCAGGGCGCCGGCGTACAGGCCGATCAGCAGCATGGTCAGCCCGCCCCAGAACGACGAATAGAACGCCAGGTGGGTATTGAACGGGAACACCGTGATCAGCAGCGCCTGCATCGCCGGGCGCGCCCGCTCGCGCGCCTGCGCCGAGGCGTAGCGCCACGCGCGCCACGCCTGCGCGGCACCGGCCAGCCACAGCAGCAGGCCGATCGCGCCGGTCTCGGCGAGCACCTCAAGCACGATCTGGTGGGCATGGAAGGCCGGCTCGCGCCCCCATTCCCCGGCATGGCTCGGATCCGGGTCGCACCCGACGTAGGCCTCGCGGAAGCCGCGCACGCCGACGCCGTTGATCGGGTGCTGGCGGATCATGCACCAGGCCGCGCTCCAGATCTGCGCACGCCCGGTCAGCGCCGCGTTGAGGTCGGCCGGATGCCCGCTGAGTGCGCGCGCGGTGCGCTCGAAGCGGTCGTGCACCTGCGGCGACACCACGCCGAGCACACCGGCGCCCAGCAGCGCGGCCACGCCCAGCGCCAGCAGCTTGCGCGCGCCGAGCAGGCGCCAGCCCGACAGCACCAGCAGCACCGCGAAGGTGATCCACGACGCGCGCGATCCCGCCAGCACCAGCACCACGCCGACCGCCCCTGCCGCGAGCAGCCAGCCCCAGGCACCGCCGCGGCGCGCGGCCAGCCACAGCAGGAACGGCGATACGCTGGCCAGCACCTGGCCGAACTTCAGGTTGCACGGGCCGAACACACCGCTGAGGCGATCGGCCAGGGCGATCTCCTGCGGCGTGCACAGGCCATGGTGACTGATCGCCCACTTCAGCTGGTCCATCGACCAGAACAGCGGGCTGGTGCCGCACAACGCCTGCGCCAGCGCATCCACGGTCCAGATCGCGGCGATCACCGCCAGGCCGTTGAAGGTGGTGCGGCGACCGCGCGGCGTCGCCACCGCCATCGCCACCAGCCACAGGAACGGCAGGAAGCGCAGGTCCACCGCC
>NZ_AQOK01000636.1:0-633 GCF_000364645.1 Xanthomonas sp. SHU 308
GTCAGCGCCCAGGCCGGGCCGCTGAGCAGGCGCGCGCCGCCGCGGAAGCGGCTGTGCAGCAGGCGCGCCAGGGTGACCAGGGCGCCCAGCGCCAGCACCCCGGCGGCCAGGCCGGGCGCTGGCCACAGCGCGACGAACACCAGCACCCAGACCGGCGCCCAGCGTTCGCGGACTTCGGGCAAGGCAGAAGCGGACAGGGAACCGTCAGGACCGGAGTTCGTCATAGATCGCCAGGGTGCTGCGCTGCATCGCCTGCAGCGTATAGGGGAGCGTCGCCGGCGGCACCGGCGGATGTGCCAGCAGTGTGCGCGCGGCCGCCAGCAGGGCCACGGCGTCGAAGGTCGCCACGGCGCCGGCGGGCTGCAGCTGCGCCAGCAATTCGCCGACCCCGCCATGCGCCCAGCCCAGCACCGGCCGCCCGACCGCCAGCGCCTCGACCACGGTGCGACCGAACGCCTCGGGCTTGCGCGACAGCTGCAGCACCAGGTCGCTGGCGGCGTAGGCGTCGGCGATGCGTGCGGTCGGCGGCGTGAACGCCACCGCGTCGGCCACGCCGAGGGTCGCCGCCTCGGCTTCCAGTTCGCGGATGTAGGCCTCGCGCCCGGCCTCGCGCGCGCCCGGCAGCCACAGCCA
>NZ_AQOK01000637.1:0-770 GCF_000364645.1 Xanthomonas sp. SHU 308
GGGGCCGGCTCCTGGCGCCGCACCAGCCACGCGCCGGAGGGGTCGCGCTGGGCGACGAAGCCGCTGCCGCGCAGCACCTGCTGCAGCGCCTGTGCGGTGTCCAGTTGGCCGTGCGCGCCGCCGCTGCGGGCCTGGCCCAGTTGGTCGGCGCGGTAGATCAGTTGCGCGCCGGATTGCCGCGCCAGGGTGTCCAGCGCCGCGCGCAGCGGGCCGGCGGGGACGTCCACCGTGCCGGTGGCGGCAACGGCAGCGGGTTGCGCCTGCGCCGCACAGGCGCTCGCACAGGCCATGCTCAGCAGCAGGGCACGCATCGGATACCGCATCGAGTTTTCTCCCCAAACGGGCGCGGAGCGCGCCTCAGTAGCTCCAGACGAACGAGACCGACAAATCCCCCCGCCGCCGCGCCGGCCCGGCGCGGGACGGCTTACCGGCTGTGCAACAGCACCGTGTCGCCGTGGCGCTCGGCGCGGATCGGGAACCCCTGTTCGAGCAGGCGCACGAAGGCGTCGACGTTGGACCAGCGCACGTTGCCGCCGACCCGCAGCGCCGCGGCACCGGCATCGGCGACCTGCAGCTTGACCGTGTTGTAGCGGTTGAACTCGGCCACCGCTGCCTGCAGCGGGGTGTCGTCGAAACTCAGGTAGCCGCTGCGCCAGTCCAGCGCGCGCTCGGCCTCGGCCAGCGCGACCCGGCGTACCAGCACCCCGTGCGGCCCGGCCTGGGCGATGCTGCCGGCATGCAGCAGCAGCGGCGGCGCCTGCGGCGCGCCC
>NZ_AQOK01000638.1:0-904 GCF_000364645.1 Xanthomonas sp. SHU 308
TATGCCGCCCCAGGCGAACCGCTCGCCGCGGTCGCCGCCGCCGCCCCTGCCGCCCGCGCCCCTGCGCCGGCACCCGCCGCGAAGGAATCGCTGATCGCCGCCGACATCAGCATCGAAGGCAAGATCGAGGGCACCGGCCACATTCGCATCGCCGGCAAGTTCAAGGGCGACGTCAACGTGCAGGGCGACCTCACCATTGAGACCGGCGCCAAGCTCAGCGGCGGCGTGCGCGCCGACAAGGTGGTGATCGCCGGCGAGCTGGAAGGCAACATCGAATCGGCCTCGCGGGTGGAGCTGCTTGCGTCCGGCGCGCTGATCGGCGACGTCAAGGCCGGCTCGCTGACCGTGGCCGCCGGCTCGCGCATGCGCGGCCAGGCCGACTTCGGCTGGGACGACGACAAACATGCCCGCAAGAGCGGCAAGCCCGCGGAGTCCGACGCCGGCGCATGAGCAGCCCGCGTCCCGGCAGTCCGGGGGCGACCCGGACCTGCCCGCACTGCAAGGCCACCATCCTCGAAAGCGCCAGCGTCTGCCCGGCGTGCAAGCACCACCTGCGCTTCGATTCGGCGGTGCTGCAGCAG
The DNA here is from genome assembly GCF_000364645.1 of Xanthomonas sp. SHU 308. NCBI lineage: Bacteria > Pseudomonadati > Pseudomonadota > Gammaproteobacteria > Lysobacterales > Lysobacteraceae > Xanthomonas > Xanthomonas sp. SHU 308. The sequence continues at coordinate 582 of NZ_AQOK01000638.1, forward strand.
TCGGCGCCATCGGCGCTGGTGCCACTGCGCGTGGAGGGCAGCATCCGCCACCCGGCCGACGGCAGCGCCTGGGAATACACCGTGTTGGTGAGCATCCGCAACGGCCGCGGCGAGGAGATCAAGCGCCAACTGGTCGGCGTCGGCGCCATGCTCGACGGCGAGGAGCGCAGCTTCACGCTCTCGGTCGAGGCGACGCCGGTGCGGGGTGGGAAGCGCGGAAAACATTAGCGCCTTGCGGCGCCGGGATTGGGGATTGGGGATTGGGGATTGGGGATTCGTAAAAGCCTGGCCCCTCTCCCATCGGGAGAGGGGTTGGGGTGAGG
>NZ_AQOK01000639.1:0-15334 GCF_000364645.1 Xanthomonas sp. SHU 308
CCCTCACCCCAACCCCTCTCCCGGTGGGAGAGGGGCTGTGTACTGCTCCCTTCTCCCGTCGGGTGGCCCGCAGGGCCGGATGAGCAGAGGGCGCCGCGCGCTTACAGCGCTTCGATGATCCCCGCGGCGCCCATGCCGGTGCCGATGCACATGGTGACCATGCCGTACTTCTGCTTGTGGCGACGCAGGCCGTGCACCAGGGTCGCGGTGCGGATCGCGCCGGTGGCGCCGAGCGGATGGCCCAGGGCAATGGCGCCGCCCAGCGGATTCACCTTGGACGGATCCAGGCCGCTGTCGCGGATCACCGCCAGCGACTGCGCGGCGAAGGCTTCGTTGAGCTCGATCCAGTCCAGTTGGTCCTTGCTCAGGCCGGCCTGCTTGAGCGCCTTCGGAATCGCCTCGATCGGGCCGATGCCCATCACTTCCGGGCGCACGCCGGCGACCGAGAAGCTGACGAAGCGGGCCAGCGGGGTCAGCCCGTAGTCCTTGATCGCCTGCTCGGAGGCCAGCAGCACCGCACCGGCGCCGTCGCTCATCTGCGAGGAGTTGCCGGCGGTGACGCTGCCGCCGAACTGGCCGTTGCGGAACACCGGGCGCAGCTTGGCCAGGCCTTCGATCGAGCTGTCCGGACGCGGACCTTCGTCCGTATCGACCAGCTTCTTGCGCAGGGCGATGACGTTGTCGGCCAGGTCGGGCTGGTGCGAGAGGATCTCGTAGGGGCTGATCTCGTCGCGGAACTCGCCGGCGGCGATCGCGGCGATGGCCTTCTGGTGCGAGGCGAGGGCGAAGGCATCCTGGTCCTCGCGCGACACCTTCCATTCCTCGGCCACCTTCTCGGCGGTGATGCCCATGCCGTAGGCGATGGCCACGTGGTCGTCGGCGAACACGCTCGGCGACAGCGCGACCTTGTTGCCCATCATCGGCACCATCGACATCGATTCGGTGCCGCCGGCCAGCATCAGGTCGGCGTTGCCCAGGCGGATCTGGTCGGCGGCCAGCGCCACCGCCTGGATGCCCGAGGAGCAGAAGCGGTTGATGGTCTGCCCGGCCACCGAGTTCGGCAGGCCGGCCAGCAGCACGCCGATGCGTGCCACGTTCATGCCTTGCTCGCCCTCGGGCATCGCGCAGCCGATGATCGCGTCGTCGATGCGCGAGGTGTCGATGCCCGGTGCCTGCGCCACCACCGCGCGCAGCACGTGCGCCAGCATGTCGTCGGGACGGGTGTTGCGGAACATGCCCTTGGGCGCCTTGCCGACCGGCGTACGGGTGGCGGCGACGATGTAGGCTTCCTGGATCTGTTTGCTCATGGCTTTCTCCGAAAGCCGGGAATGGGGAATGGGGAGTCGGGAATCGTGAAGCGATTCGCGCGATCTGCAGCAGTCCTATTTCCGGCAGAAAATTAGGGGTAGAAGGAGGAGCCGGGAATGCGTTTCCATTCCCGATTCCCCATTCCCGATTCTCAGTTCCTAAGCGGCTTGCCCGTCTTCAGCATGTGCCCGATGCGCGCCTGGGTCTTTTCCTGCTGGGCCAGTTCGACGAAGTGCTTGCGCTCGAGCTTGAGCAGCCATTCCTCGTCCACCAGCGCGCCGCGGTCGACCTCGCCGCCGCACAGCACGGTGGCGATGCGGGTGGCGATCTCGTAGTCGTATTCGCTGATGAAGCGGCCTTCCAGCATGTTGACCAGCAGCATCTTGAAGGTGGCGATGCCGACGTCGCCGGCGACTTGGATGCGTCGCGCCGGCAGCGGCGGGCGGTAGCCGCCCTCGGCCAGGGCGCGCGCCTCGGCCTTGGCGATGTAGAGCGATTCGTAGCTGTTGAACACCACCTTGTCGGTGCCGCGCAGCAGGCCCAGTTCCTTGGCGTTGACCGCCGAGGTGGAAACCTTGGCCATGGCCACGGTCTCGAAGGTCTTCTTCAGCTCGGCGAACACGTCGCCGCCCGGACCCGCCGCCTGCGCCGCGCGCACCGCGATCTCCTTGAGGCCGCCACCGGCCGGCAGCAGGCCCACGCCGGCCTCGACCAGGCCGATGTAGCTCTCCAGCGCGGCCACGGTCTTGGCGCTGTGCATCTGGAACTCGCAACCGCCGCCGAGCGCCAGCCCGCGCACCGCCGCGACCACCGGCACCAGCGAGTACTTAATGCGCTGGCTGGTGGCCTGGAAGTTGGCGACCATCGCCTCGAACGCATCGACCTTGCCGGCCTGCAGCAGGCCCAGCGCGCCGGCCAGGTCGGCGCCGGCGGAGAAGGGTTCCTTGTGCTGCCACAGCACCAGGCCCTTGAAGTCCTTCTCGGCGCGGCCCACCGCTTCCTGAAGGCCGTCCAGCACCTGGTCGGAGACGGTGTTCATCTTGGTCTTGAAGCTGACCACGGCGATGTCGTCGCCGTCGTGCCACATGCGCAGGCCGTCGTTCTCGAACACGGTCTCGCCCTGTGCGAACTTCTCGCCCAGCAGCGGATCGGGGAAGCGCTGGCGCTTGTACACCGGCAGCGCCGAGCGCGGCAGCTTGGCGTCGCGCGCCGGGCTGTACGAACCTTCGGCGGCGTGCACGCCGTCGCGGCCATCGAACACCCAGTTCGGCAGCGGCGCGCTGCTCATGCTCTTGCCGGCGGCGATGTCGTCGGCGATCCACTGCGCGACCTGCTTCCAGCCCGCGGCCTGCCAGGTCTCGAACGGACCCAGCGCCCAGCCGTAGCCCCAGCGGATCGCCAGGTCCACGTCGCGCGCGGTCTCGGCGATGTCGGCCAGGTGGTAGGCGCTGTAGTGGAACAGGTCGCGGAAGGTCGCCCACAGGAACTGCGCTTGCGGATGCTGGCTCTCGCGCAGCTTGGCGAACTTCTCGGCCGGGTTCTTGATCTTCAGGATCTCGACGACTTCCGGTGCGGCGGCGCGGTCGGCCGGGCGGTAGTCCTGCTTCTGCAGGTCCAGCACCACGATGTCCTTGCCGACCTTGCGGAAGATGCCGGCGCCGGTCTTCTGGCCCAGCGCGCCCTTGCCGATCAGCGCCTCCAGCCACTTCGGCGCCTTGAAGAAGGCATGCCACGGATCGTTCGGCAGGGTGTCGCCCATGGTCTTGATGACGTGCGCCATGGTGTCCAGGCCGACCACGTCGGAGGTGCGGTAGGTCGCCGACTTGGGACGGCCGACCAGCGGGCCGGTGAGACCGTCGACCTCGTCGAAGCCCAGGCCGAACTGCTCGGTGTGGTGGATGGTGGACAGGATCGAGAACACGCCGATGCGGTTGCCGATGAAGTTCGGGGTGTCCTTGGCGTAGACCACGCCCTTGCCCAGGGTGGTGACCAGGAAGCTTTCCAGGCCTTCCAGCACCGCCGGCTCGGTGTGCTTGGCCGGGATCAGTTCGGCCAGGTGCATGTAGCGCGGCGGGTTGAAGAAGTGCACGCCGCAGAAGCGGTGGCGCAGCTGTTCCGGCAGCACGTCGGACAGGGCGTTGATGCCCAGGCCGGAGGTGTTGGAGGCCAGCACCGCATGGTCGGCCACGAACGGCGCGATCTTCTTGTAGAGGTCCTGTTTCCAGTCCATGCGCTCGGCGATGGCTTCGATGATCAGGTCGCAGCCGCGCAGCTGCTCCAGGCCGGAGTCGTAGTTGGCCGTGGTGATGGCCTCGGCCAGCGCGGTGCTGGCCAGCGGCGCCGGGCTGAGCTTGGTCAGGTTGGCGATCGCCTTGAGCACCACGCCATCGGCGGGGCCTTCCTTGGCGGGGAGGTCGAACAGCACGGTGTCGACGCCGGCGTTGGTCAGGTGCGCAGCGATCTGCGCACCCATCACGCCCGCGCCCAGGACGGCGGCACGGCGGACGAGCAGGGGATTGGACATAGCGATCAGCCTCTGTGGGTCAACGTTTGCGGGATCAGGGAACCGAATGGGCGAGGAAGCCGGCTTCGGCGAAACGGATGAGTTCGCGGGCGGCGTGGGCACGATGCGCGCCCTCGCTGACGCCGGCGGGGCGCTTGATCAGGCCGAAGTCGGCCATGGCGTAGGTCAGGGCGCCGGCCAGGAAATCCAGGCGCCAGTAAAGTTCCTGCTTGCTCAGCCCGGGCACGCAGGCGGCGATGGCCTTGCCGAACTCGCGCAGCACATGGCCGTAGTGGTCGGACAGGAACTGGCGCAGGCTGTCGTTGTTCTCGGCATAGGCGCGGGCGATCACCCGCACGAAGGCGCCGCCGCTCTGCCGCTCCTGGGCCATCGCCAGGGCCGGCTCGACGAAGGCCGCCAGTACCGGACCGAGCTGGCCGGGATGCTGCCGTTGCGCGGCTTCCAGCTGCGCCATGCGCGCGGCGGTCATTTCGTCCATGCGCCGCCGGAACACCTCGTTGACCAGGTTTTCCTTGGACCCGAAGTGGTAGTTCACCGCGGCGATGTTGACATCGGCCTGGCTGGTGACCTGGCGCAGCGAGGTGCCGGAAAAGCCGTGTTGCGCGAACAGTTCCTCGGCCGCACTGAGGATGCGGTCCTTGGTCGAGAAGTGCGCTTGCTTTGCCATGCGGCCGCCAGAATCAATCAAACGATTGTTTGAGTCTAGGCCCGGGCGGTGGGCGCGTCATGCTGCTTTGCAGCACGATTCAGCCTGGCCGTGCAAAGCCGGCGCCGATTGGATAGAATTGTCCATCGCAATTCTGGCTAAGCCCGCGTTTTGACGCGGGTTTTTTTCATGTTAACCTCGGGCCTTCAGTGGCCCGCCCAACGGAGAACTTCCCATGGCGCTGGAGCGCACCCTGTCCATCATCAAGCCCGATGCCGTCGCCAAGAACGTCATCGGCGAAATCTACTCGCGCTTCGAGAAGGCCGGCCTGAAGGTCGTGGCCGCCAAGTACAAGCAGCTGTCGCGCCGCGAGGCCGAGGGCTTCTACGCCGTGCACCGCGAGCGTCCGTTCTTCAACGCGCTGGTCGAGTTCATGATCTCCGGCCCGGTGATGATCCAGGCGCTGGAAGGCGAGAACGCCGTGGCCGCGCACCGCGACCTGCTGGGCGCCACCAACCCGAAGGACGCTGCGCCGGGCACCATCCGCGCCGACTTCGCCGATTCGATCGACGCCAACGCCGCGCACGGCTCGGATTCGGTCGAGAACGCCGCCAACGAAGTGGCGTACTTCTTCGCCGCCACTGAAGTGGTTTCGCGCTAAGCGAGGTCGTCGTGAACGAGGTCGTCCATCCTCCCTTGGCCATCGCCGATCCCGTGCGGACCGGCGCGGCGGCCAAGCAGAATCTGCTCGACCTCGATCGCGAGGGGCTGGAGCGCTTCTTCGCCGAGACCCTCGGCGAAGCGCGTTACCGCGCCCACCAGGTGATGAAGTGGATCCACCACCGCTACGTCACCGACTTCGATCAGATGACCGACCTCGGCAAGGCGCTGCGCGCCAAGCTGCAGCAGCATGCCGAGGTCGTCGTCCCCAATATCGTGTTCGACAAGCCTTCCGCCGACGGCACCCACAAGTGGCTGCTGGCGATGGGCGTGGACGGCAAGAACGCGATCGAGACCGTCTACATCCCCGACAAGACCCGCGGCACGCTGTGCGTGTCCTCGCAGGTCGGCTGCGGCCTCAACTGCACCTTCTGCTCCACCGCCACCCAGGGATTCAACCGCAACCTCTCCACCGCCGAGATCATCGGCCAGGTGTGGGTGGCGGCGCGGCATCTGGGCAACGTGCCGCACCAGATGCGCCGCCTCACCAACGTGGTGATGATGGGCATGGGCGAGCCGCTGATGAATTTCGACAACGTCGTGCGCGCCATGAGCGTGATGCGCGACGACCTGGGCTACGGCCTGGCCAACAAACGCGTGACCCTGTCCACCTCGGGCCTGGTGCCGCAGATCGACCGCCTGTCCAGCGAGAGCGACGTGTCGCTGGCGGTGTCGCTGCATGCGCCCAACGACGCGCTGCGCGAGACCCTGGTCCCGCTCAACAAGAAGTACCCGATCGCCGAACTGATGGATGCCTGTGCGCGCTACCTGCGCGCCAACAAGCGCCGCGAGTCGGTGACGTTCGAATACACCCTGATGAAGGGGATCAACGACCAGCCCGAGCATGCGCGGCAACTGGCGCGGCTGATGCGCCAGTTCGACAATGCGGTGCAGGCGTCGAACGCTGGCAAGGTCAACCTGATCCCGTTCAATCCGTTCCCGGGCACGCGCTACGAGCGCTCCGGCGAGACCGAGATCCGTGCATTCCAGAAGATCCTGCTGGACGCACAGGTGCTGACCATGGTGCGGCGCACGCGCGGCGACGACATCGATGCGGCCTGCGGGCAGCTCAAGGGGCAGGTCATGGACCGTACCCGCCGGCAGGCCGAGTTCAAGCGCGAATTGCAGACGCGGGCGGATCGGGATGCGGCGGCGTAGCCAAGTGCGTTCCATCGCGGTGGTGGCGATCGCAGTGCTGGCCTTGCCGGGCTGCAACTGGATCGCTGCGAAAACCGGCACCGTGCGCACCGCCGAACAGGTGCAGCCGCATTATTCCTTCCGCGACAGCCGCGCGGTGAAGTCGCGCGTGGCCTTGCAGGAACAACTGGGCCTGGCCGCCAACGGGCTCGCCTCCAACGACCTGGACGCAGCGCAGACGCATGCGCGCAAGGCGCTGGCAGTGGACGCCGACTCGGTCGACGCACTGACCGTGCTGGCGGTGGTCGCCGATCGCAAAGGCGATGCCGCGACCGCCGGCGGGTACTACCGCAAGGCCGCCGAGCTGGCGCCGAGCAACGGCGCGACCTTGAACAACTACGGTGCCTGGCTGTGCGCGAACGGCTCGCCGGCGGAGTCGCTGGCCTGGTTCGACCGCGCGCTCGCGCTGCAGGACTACGCCACGCCGGCCTCGGCGCTGGCCAACGCCGGCGGCTGCGCACTGCAGGTCGGCCAGCGCGAGCGTGGCGAGCGCGACCTGCGCAAGGCGCTGGAGCTGGATCCGGACAACGCGTACGCACTCGAGGCGATGGCCCGCAACGAGGTCGCGCAGGGGCGCTTTTTCGAGGCGCGGGCCTTCTCCGAGCGGCGTCTGGCGGCTGCGCCTGCCACCGCTTCCGTGTTACAACTTGCTATTCAGATTGAGCAAAGGCTGGGCGACAAGGCTGCCGCCGGCCGTTACCAACAGCGGTTGCGCAAGGAGTTTCCCGACGCCGCGACCACGACACCCGGGGCTAGTGCATTGTGATCAGTGATTCCAATCCGAACGCTTTCGATGGCGCCAAAGGCTGCGGGCAACAGCTCCGCGAGGCGCGCGAAGCGGCCGGCCTGAGCATCGACGACGTCGGCAGCCGACTGCGCATGCCGGTGCATGTGGTGCAGGCACTCGAGTCGGAGCAGTGGCAGCGCCTTGGCGCGCCGGTCTTTGTCCGCGGGCAGCTGCGCAGCTACGCGCGCCTGCTCGGCGTCGACCTGGAGCCGTTGCTGCAGACCGCGCAGATCGCGCCGGTGCAGCCGGTCGAATTGATCAGCCACACGCATACGCCGCCGCTGCGGCGCATGCTCGAAAGCGCCACGCGGCGCATGGTCTACGTGGTGATCACCGCCGGACTGGCGGTGCCGGTGTGGTACGCCACCCGTAGCCATTTCGCCGACGACAACGGCCCCAGCACCGCCTCGCTGGATGTGGTGCCGGGCACGCCGGGTACGACCGCTGCCGCGACGGCGACGCCGGCCAACGGTGCTGCTGCGCCGGTGCCGACCACGCCGGCGGCCACGCGTCCGGCGCCAAGCGCCGCGGCGCCGTACATCGCTTCGCTGACGCCGATGCCGCGTCCGGCGGCAGAGCCGGAGAAGAACAGTCTGAGCCTGTCGTTCCAGGGCGACAGCTGGGTGCAGATCCTCGCGCCCGACGGCACGCCGGTGGAGAAGGCACTGCTGAAGGCCGGCGAGACCCGCACGTATGCGCCGGGGCAGGTCGGGCGTGTGGTGCTGGGCAATGCCTCCGCGGTCCAGGTTCAGCAATCCGGGAGTACCGTGGATCTGACCCCGTTCAGGCGCGCGAACGTGGCGCGCTTTGCGGTATCCTCTGACGGTTCCGTGGTGCCCGCTTCCGAGTGACGGCGGCGCGGTTCCTCATCTTCAACATTTCATGTCCCGTCGCAGCGGCGGGGCGAGAGTACGCATGGCGATTGACGACCTGCTCGACGAGCACGAACAAAGCGAACGCGTCCGCACTTGGCTCAGGAAGAACGGCGCCGGCCTGATCGGCGGTATCGTCCTGGGCCTTGGCGCGATCATCGGCTGGCAGTGGTGGACCAAGCAGCGGTCCAACGATCTGGCCCAGGCCAACACCCGCTACGAAGCGGTGCTCAAGAGCATCCAGGCCAATCAGCTGGACAAGGCAGCCAAGGACATGGCCGAACTGCAGCAGGGCTCGACCAACATCTACGCCGAACTGGCGGCGCTGCGCCTGGCCAAGGCGCAGGTCGATGCCGGCAAGTCCGATGCCGCGTTGACCACGCTGCGCGCGCTCAAGGCGGACGGCGAAATGAAGGTGCTGGTCGACCATCGCGTGGCGCGGTTGCTGATTTCCGGCGGCAAGCCGCAGGACGCGCTGGCGCTGGTGGCCTCGGCCACCGATTCGCAGGGTCTGGAGATTCGCGGCGATGCGCTGATCGCGCAGGGCAAGCGCGAGGCGGCGCGTGATGCGTACGCCAAGGCGCTGACCAGCCTGGACGTGGCCTCGCCGCAGCGGCGCGTGGTCGAAACGAAATTGATGGATGCGGGCGGCAGCGTGCCGAATGCCGCGGAGCCGATCTGATGAAGGTAGTCATGTTCAAGCGTGTCGCCACCGTGGCCCTGCTGGGTCTGGCCTTGTCGGGCTGCACCACCGTCAAGGGCTGGTTCGCCGGCAAGGATGCGGCCGCCAAGAAAGCCGCCGAGCCGGCCGAACTGGTGAAGTTCACCCCGTCGGTGAAGGTGGTGAAGCTGTGGTCCACCGACGCCGGCAAGGGTGAGCGCCAGATCGGCGTGCGCCAGCGTCCGGTGGTCGCCGACGGCAAGGTGTATGCGGCCGCGACCTCCGGCACGGTGTACGCGCTGGATCTGCAGACCGGCAAGACCATTTGGGAATACGACGCCAAGCAGGCGCGCAAGCAGCAGCTGTCGCAGGCCGAGGACCAGCCGAAGAGCCAGGTCGAGAGCGAGTCCGGCAAGAACCTGTCCAAGGACGAGCGCGCCGCCTACAAGCAGCGCCTGCGCAACGAGAAGCAGCAGGCCAAGGAGCGCAAGCGGCTCGAGAAGAAGCGTCCGCTGCCGCGTTTCGCCGGTGGTCCGGGCGTGGGCGACGGCCTGGTGGTCGTCGGTGCGCTGGACGGCGCCGTGATCGCGCTCGATGCCGCCAACGGCACCGAGAAGTGGCGCGCCAAGGTGCCCAACGAAGTGATCGCCGCGCCGGTGATCGCGCAGAACATGGTGTTCGTGCGCAGCAACGACGGCCGCACCACCGCCTTCGATGCGGCGACCGGGCAGCAGCGCTGGTTCAATGCGCAGGAACTGCCGAGCCTGACCGTGCGCGGCAATGCGCCGGTGGTGGCGGGTCCGGGCGTGCTGTTCATCGGCAACGACGACGGCACGCTGGCCGCGCTGGCGATGCAGGACGGTCGCGTGCTGTGGGAGCAGACCATCGGCGTGCCGGAAGGCCGCACCGAGCTGGAGCGCATGGCCGACGTCGACGGCGCTCCGGTGCTCGACGGTACCACGCTGTATGCGACCAGCTTCAAGAACGAGACCGTGGCGCTGGAAGGCCCGAGCGGCCGCCCGCTGTGGAACCGCGATCATGGCGGCGCCGGCGGTGTCGGCGTCAGTTCCGGCAACGTGGTGGTGGCCGACAACGCCGGCACCGTGTGGGCGCTGGACAAGGCCTCCGGATCGGCCATGTGGTCGCAGCCGGGGCTGGCGCGCCGGTCGCTGACCGGCGTGGCGATCCAGGGCGATTACGCGGTGGTCGGCGACTACAAGGGCTATCTGCACTGGCTCCGGCTCGATAACGGCGAGTTCGCCGCGCGCGAGCGGGTCGGCCGCAAGCCGCTGGTGGCGCAGCCGGTGGTCGCGGACGGGATCCTGCTGATGCAGAACACGAAAGGCGACCTGACCGCGTTCCGGTTGGGTCAATAACAAGAGAAGGATGTCGCGATGCTGCCGCTGGTCGCCCTGGTTGGACGGCCGAATGTCGGCAAGTCCACGCTGTTCAATGCGCTGACGCGCAGCCGTGACGCGCTGGTCCACGACCAGCCCGGCGTCACCCGCGACCGCCACTACGGGGTATGCCGGCTGCAGCCGGACACCCCGTTCGTGATCGTCGACACCGGCGGCATCTCCGGCGAAGAGGAAGGCCTGGCCGGCGCCACGGCCGAGCAGGCGCGCGCCGCCGCCGGCGAGGCCGACCTGATCCTGTTCGTGGTCGATGGTCGCGAGGGATCGTCCGCGCTCGACGACGAGATCCTGGCCTGGCTGCGCAAGCTGGCGCGGCCGACCCTGCTGCTGATCAACAAGATCGACGGCACCGACGAGGACCAGGTGCGCGCCGAATTCGCGCGCTACGGCCTCGGCGACGCCATCGCGGTCTCCGCCGCGCATCGCCACGGCATCGACGACCTGCTCGACGAGGTCCTGGAGCGGCTGCCGGAAGAGGGCGCCGGCGAGACCCTGGACACCGATCCGGCGCGCATGCGCATCGCCTTCGTCGGCCGCCCGAACGTGGGCAAGTCGACCCTGGTCAATCGCCTGCTGGGCGAGGAGCGCATGATCGCCTCCGAGGTGCCCGGCACCACCCGCGACTCGATCGCGGTGGACCTGGAGCGCGATGGCCGCCTGTACCGTCTGATCGACACCGCCGGCCTGCGTCGCCGCGGCCGCGTCGAGGAAGCGGTGGAGAAGTTCAGCGCGTTCAAGACGCTGCAGGCCATCGAGCAATGCCAGGTCGCGGTGCTGATGCTCGATGCCGGCGAGGGCGTGACCGATCAGGACGCGACCGTGCTCGGCGCGATCCTCGACGCCGGCCGCGCCCTGGTGGTGGCGATCAACAAGTGGGACGGGCAGAGCGACTACCAGCGTGCGCAGGCCGAAGACCTGCTGTCGCGCAAGCTCGGCTTCGTGGCCTGGGCCGAGGCGGTGCGCATTTCGGCCAAGCACGGCTCGGGCATGCGCGAACTGTTTCAGGCGATCCATCGCGCGCACGCCTCGGCGGTGCGCGAGTTCAGCACCAGCGAAGTCAACCAGGCGCTGGAAATCGCCTACGAGAGCAATCCGCCGCCGAGCATCCGCGGTCACGTCTCCAAGCTGCGCTACGTGCATCCGGGCGGCAGCAATCCGCCGACCTTCATCGTCCACGGCACGCGCCTGAAGGTGCTGCCGGAGTCGTACAAGCGCTACCTGGAGAACTTCTTCCGCAAGCGCTTCAAGCTGGTCGGCACGCCGGTGCGCTTCATGTTCCGCGAAGGCGCCAATCCGTACGAAGGCAAGAAGAACGTGCTGACCGAGCGCCAGATCGCCAAGAAGCGGCGCCTGATGAAGCACGTCCGCGGCAAGTAGCCGCACGATGGATACGCGGCGCGCGATCACCCTCGGCATTCTCGCCGGCGGCCGCGCGCAACGCCTGGGCGGATGCGACAAGGCCTGGCTGCAGCGCGATGGACAGGCGCAGGTGCAATGGCTGGTGCAGGCGCTGGCGCCTCAGGTCGCCCAAGTGCTGGTCAGCGCCAACCGCAGCTTGCCGCGCTATGCCGCCATCGGCCTGCAGGCCGTACCGGACCGCGTCGCGGCACCGGCCGGGGCGGAACGTTCCTTGGGACCGATCGCCGGGCTGGACGCGCTTGCCGCCGCCTGCGCCACGCCCTGGCTGCTGACCGTGCCGGTCGATATCTGCGTGTTGCCGCGTGATCTGCCTGCGGTGCTGGCCGCAGCCGCTGACGAGTGCGATGGCGCCTGGGTCGAGGATGCCGCCGGCGCGCAGCCGCTGGTGGCGCTGTACCGATTGGCCGCGCTGCGCCCGGCGCTGGAGGAGGCGCTGGCAGCCGCCCGCTACGCGCCACGCTCATTGCAGCAGCGCCTGCGGATGCGGCCGGTGCCGCTGCCGGAGATCGTGCTGGGCAATCTGAACACGCCGCAGGATCTGGCCGCAGCGGGTATCCTGCCGCCATCATGACCGACTATCCCTCCCGGATCGCCTACACCGACGCGCTGGCGATCGTCGCTGCCGCTGCGCGTGCCCGTCCCGTCAACAGCGAGCGCCTGGCGGCGTCGCGCGCCGATGGCCGCATCCTGCTGGAACCGCTGGATGCGCCGATCGACCTGCCGCCGTTCGCCAACAGCGCGATGGATGGCTTCGCGCTGCGCCATGCCGATCTGACCCCGGGGGCGGCGACCGACTTGCGGCTGGCCGGCGAGCAGTTCGCCGGCGCCGATCGGCACCAGGCGCTCGCGCCCGGCGAATGCCTGCGGGTCACGACCGGCGCGCCACTGCCGGCCGGGGCCGATACGGTGGTGATCAAGGAGAACGTGCACGAGCGCGATGGCCTCGTGCAGGTGCCGGACGGGCTCGCCGCTGGCGCGCATGTGCGGTCGCGTGGCGAAGACGTGCGCGCCGGCGAGCGCGTGCTCGAGGCCGGCATGCTGTTGACGCCTTCGCGCATCGGCCTGGCCGCGGCTTTGGGCGTGGACCAGTTGATGGTGGCGGCGCGGCCGACCGTGGCGGTGTTCGCCACCGGCGACGAACTGGTCGAGCCGGGCCTGCCGTTGCAGCCGGGGCAGATCTACAACAGCAACCGCGACATGTTGATGGCGCAACTGCGCCTGCTCGGCCTGGCGCCGACCGCGTGGCCGACCCTGCCGGACGATCCGCAGCGCATCCAGGCCATGCTCGCCGACGCCGCCTCGGCGTTCGACGTGGTGCTGACCTGCGGCGGCGTCTCTGCCGGCGAGAAGGACTACCTGCCGCGGCTGCTGGCCGAGCATGGCCGCATCCTGTTCTGGAAGGTGCGCATGCGCCCGGGCATGCCGTTGCTGTTCGGCGAGTGGGACCGCGCCCTGTTCCTGGGTCTCCCGGGCAATCCGGTGTCGGTGCTGGCGACCTTCCTGGCGATTGGGCGGCCGTTGCTGGATGCGCTGCAGCGGCGCAGCGAACCGCATCGGGCCTGGCGTGCCCGGCTGGCGGCCGGCTGGGACAAACGCCACGACCGGCTGGAGTTTCTGCGCGGGCGCATGCGCTGCGACGCCCATGGTCAGCTGTGGGCGGAGCCGAATCCCGCGGACGGCTCGCATCGCCTGCGCGGCGCCGCCGACAGCGACGTGCTGCTGCGGCTGGAGGAGGGCGCACGCCAGTTCCAGGCCGGCGACGTGGTCGAGGTGGTGCCGTACTGAGGGCACCCCCTAAGCACCTGCATCCAACATCATCAAGCCGGATACAGGATGCCTGTGGGAATGGTTTCAGCGGGACGGGGCGTTCCCGGGCAAGCGCGTCGCGAGGTTCCTTCAGCCGCGCCGTCGACAGCGGACGCGGAACCGGTTTACGCCGATAATGCGCGCATGGGCATTCGAGAACTGACCCCGGCACAGGCGCAGGCGCGGCAGGCGCAGGGCGCGCGCCTGATCGACATTCGCGAGGAGCACGAGCGCGTCACCGGCATGGCCGAGGGCGCGCAGGGCGTGGCCCGCGCGCAGTTGCAGGCCGACCCGGCTGCCTATCTTGGCGCCGACACCGAGGTGCTGCTGATTTGCCAGAGCGGCAAGCGTTCGCACGACACCGCATTGTTCCTGGAGCAGGCCGGTTACACCCAGGTCGCTTCCGTGCTGGGCGGCACCACGCGCTGGCAGCGCGAAGGCTTGCCGCTGCAGCGGCCGGCGCTGGAACCGGCGCAGGAAGACTTCTTCGACCGCTATTCGCGGCATCTGCGCCTGCCCGAAGTCGGGGTCGAGGGCCAGCGCCGGCTGCAGGCTGCGCGCGTGCTGCTGGTCGGTGCCGGCGGCCTGGGCTCGCCGGCCGGTTTCTACCTGGCCGCGGCCGGGGTGGGGCAGTTGCGCATCGCCGACGACGACGTGGTCGAACGCAGCAATTTGCAGCGGCAGATCCTGCACGGCGACGCGCGGATCGGCCAGGCCAAGGTGGAGTCGGCTGCGGCGAGCCTGGGCGCGTTGAACCCGGGCGTGCGCGTGGAGGCGGTGCGCGAGCGGGTCACCGCGGACAACGTCGAGCGGCTGCTGCAGGACGTGGACGTGGTGCTGGACGGCTCGGACAACTTCCCCGCGCGCTACCTGCTCAACGATGCCTGCGTGAAGCTGGGCAAGCCGCTGGTGTACGGCGCGGTGCAGCGCTTCGAAGGCCAGGTCAGCGTGTTCGATGCCGGCCGTCGGCGCGGGCAGGCGCCATGCTACCGCTGCCTGTTCCCGGAGCCGCCGCCGCCGGAATTCGCGCCGAACTGCGCCGACGCCGGCGTGCTCGGCGTGCTGCCCGGCATCGTCGGGCTGCTGCAGGCCAACGAGGTCTTGAAGCTGCTGCTCGACATCGGCGAACCCCTGCGCGGCCGCCTGCTGCACTTCGACGCACTGGCGATGCGCTTCCGCGAAACCCGCCTGTCCGCCGATCCGCAGTGTCCCTTGTGTGCGCCGGAGCGGCCGTTCCCTGGCTATATCGACTACGCGCGGTTCTGTGGGGCTGAGGGTTAGCTGCTACTAGCTGTCGTTGTACGCGGCGGCATCCGTACCCTCATCCGCCCCTGCGGGGCACCTTCTCCCGGTGGGAGAAGGGAGATGCGGTCTCGATGGCGGAAGCAGCGTCGCGCACGCTCAAGCCCCTCTCCCTCCGGGAGAGGGGTTTGGGTGAGGGTGCGGCGCGAGGCGTCTCGCGATGCAAGGCTGCGCTGGCTTTCGTTGTACGCAGCGGCATCCGTACCCTCATCCGCCCCTTCGGGGCACCTTCTCCCGATGGGAGAAGGGAGGCGGGTCTCGATGGCTGAAGCAACGTCGCGCACGCTCAATCTCAAGCCCCTCTCCCTGCGGGAGAGGGGTTGGGGTGAGGGTACGGCGCGAAGCGACTCGCGATGCAGGGCAGCGCTGGCTTTCGTTGTACGCAGCGGCGCCCGTACCCTCATCCGCCCCTTCGGGGCACCTTCTCCCGATGGGAGAAGGGAGGAGAGATCTCGATGGCTGAAGCAGCGTCGCGCACGCTCAAGTCCCTCTCCCGTCGGGAGAGGGGTTGGGGTGAGGGTACGGCGCGAAGCGACTCGCGATGCCAGCCTGCAATAGTCTTCGTCGTACGCAGCGGCGCCCGTACCCTCATCCGCCCCTTCGTGGCACCTTCTCCCGACGGGAGAAGGGAGGTGCTGGCTCGATGGCTGAAGCAGCGTCGCGCACGCTCAAGCCCC
>NZ_AQOK01000640.1:0-9651 GCF_000364645.1 Xanthomonas sp. SHU 308
CGCCCAGCCGCGCGGCACGCTGGCGGCGCGGCGCGGGCCGATGGCGGCGGCATGTGCGGCCTGGCTGCGCATCGCTAGGCCAGGCTGTACAGGGCGGCGGCACGCGCGTGCAGCGCGGTGGTGTCGAACAGCGGCACCGCCGCGTCGGCAGGGCCGACCAGCAATCCGATCTCGGTGCAGCCCAGGATCACCGCCTCCGCGCCTTGCGCCTGCAGTCCTGCGATCACCTCGCGGTAGCGCAGCCGCGACGGCGCCTGCACCACGCCCTGGCACAGTTCCTCGTAGATGATGCGGTGCACGTCCTCGCGCGCCGGCGCATCCGGGATCAGCACGTCGAAGCCGCGCCGTTGCAGCCGTTCGCGGTAGAACGCCTGCTCCATGGTGAAGCGCGTGCCGAGTAGGCCGACGCGGACGATGCCGGCGGCCTGCAACGCATCGGCGGTGGCATCGGCGATGTGCAGCAGCGGCAATGGGACCGCGGCGGCGATCGCGTCGGCGACGCAGTGCATGGTGTTGGTGCACAGCACCAGGAAATCGGCGCCGCCGGCCTGCAGCGCGCGCGCCGAGGCCGCCAGCGCGGCACCGGCCGCGTCCCAGTCGCCGTCGCGCTGGTACTGCGCGATCTCGTGGAAGTCCACGCTGTGCAGCAGCAGCTTGGCCGAATGCAGTCCGCCCCGTTGTGCGCGCACCGTCTCGTTGATGTGCCGGTAATAGGGCAGGGTGGATTCCCAGCTCATGCCGCCGATCATGCCGATCGTCTTCATCGTGCGTCGCTTGCCGCCGTGTCGAGTGCGCGAGGATGGTAGCGGCATCGGTCGCGTGCGGCGACCGCGCGCTGTGCCTGTGTCGGCGATCGTCGGGACGCCGCGGCGCGACGCGGCGTCATGCGCACCACTAGGCGTCCAGGGTCGGCGGCGTGCCGGCCCCGGCGCGCGCCGCACGCCGTGCCAGCACCGCCTCGCGGTGGGCGATGTAGGCGTTGGCGCCGAGGATCACCAGCGCGCCCAGCACGGTGCCGCCGTCCGGCGTCTCGTCGAACAGCCACCAGCCGAACAGCGCCACCAGCGGCAGCTGGGTGAAGCTGATCGGGGTCAGTGCGGAGACTTCGCCGAGGCGCAGCGCGTGCGTCCACAGCAACTGGCCGAGGGTGCCGAACAGGCCGGTGGCCAGCAGCCACAGCCAGTCGATGCCGTGCGGCCAGCGCCACACGAACAGCGCTGGCAGCAGCGACATCGGCACCCAGAACGCGTAGGTGTAGAACACCACCGTGTTGGCGGCGTCGACCCGCGCCAGTTGCTTGATCTGGATCGCGACCAGGGCGCTCATCACTGCGGCCAGTACCGCCACCAGGGTGCCGGGGCTGAACGCGGCGGCGCCGGGACGCACGATCAGCAGTACCCCGACGAAGCCGCACAGCACCGCCAGCCAGCGCCGCAGGCGCACCGTCTCGCCCAGCCACAGGGCGGCGGCCAGGGTCGCGAACAGCGGGGTGGAGTAGGACAGCGCGATCGCCTGCGACAGCGGCAGATGCCCGATCGCCCAGAACCCGGCCAGCATCGACACCAGGCCGATCGCGGTGCGCAGCAGGTAACGCGGCAGTTGCGCGGTGCGTGGCAGTGGCCGGCCCGGCCGCAGCAGCATCGGCAACAGGAACAGCAGGCCGAACAGGTTGCGGAAGAAGGCGATCTGCAGAGTGGACAGCTGCGCCGATGCCAGCCGGATCGCGACGACCATCAGCCCGAAGGCCATCGTACTGGCCAGCATCAGCAGCGCCGCGCGCAGCGGCGTGGGCGCGCTTACCACTGCGCGCCGACGATGCGCGGCTCCGGCTCCAGGATGACGCCGAAGCGCTCGCCCACCGAGGCGGTGATGCGCCGCGCCAGCGCCAGCAGTTCGGCGCCGCTGGCCTGGCCGTGGTTGACCAGCACCAGTGCGTGCGCGGCGGACACGCCGGCATCGCCGTCGCGGTAGCCCTTCCAGCCGCAGGCCTCGATCAGCCACGCCGCCGACAGCTTGCGCTGGCTGTCGTCGTCGCCGGGAAATACCGGCAACGCCGGGTACTCGTGCTGCAGCGCCAGCGCCTGTTCCAGCGGCAGCAGCGGATTCTTGAAGAAGCTGCCGGCGTTGCCGAGCACGTCCGGGTCGGGCAGCTTGCGTCGGCGGATGTTGATCACCGCCTGGGCCACGTCGGGCGCACCGGGGGTGGCGATGCCCATCGCCTGCAGTTCCTCGCCGATGCCGGCGTAGTCCAGGCGGAGCGCGTGCAGCCGCGGCAGGTTGAACTCCACCGCGGCGATCAGGTAGCGGTCGGGCTGGCGCTTGAACAGGCTGTCGCGGTAGCCGAACTCGCAGGCGGCCGCGTCCAGCCGCACGAAGCGCGCGTCGGCGCGGTCGTAGGCCTCGACCACGTGCACGAACTCGCCCATCTGCGCGCCGTAGGCGCCGATGTTCTGGATCGGCGCGGCGCCGACCGTGCCGGGGATCAGCGCCAGGTTCTCCAGGCCGGACAAACCTTGCGCCAGCGACCACATCACCAGCTCGTGCCAGCCCACGCCGGCGCCGGCGCGGACGATGGCGTAGTCGGCGCGGTGCTCCAGGGTGTCGATGCTGCGGTTGGCGAAGCACAGCACCACGCCCGGCGCATCGCCGGCGAACAGCATGTTGCTGCCGCTGCCCAGCGGCAGCAGCGCGGCGCCGGCCAGCTCCGGCGCCAGCAGCGCCTCGGGCAGCGCCTCGGGCGCGAAGATCTGCAGCAGCCACGGCGCCTGCGCGGCGACGTGGAAGGTGTTGAGCGCCTGCAGCGGCGCCTGCGCGGTGAGCGACCAGGCCGTCGTGCTCATGGGACGACCACGTCCCCGCGGCTGGGCGCTTCGCGGCGCCGGCGCATCGCCTCCACGCACTCGCCGATCAGCTCCGGCCCGCGGAACACCAGGCCGCTGTAGCACTGCACCAGGGCGGCCCCGGCGGCCATCTTCGCCACCGCATCGGCACCGGAGAGGATGCCGCCGACACCGATCAGTGGGATGCTCTCGGGCAGGCGCGCGCGCAGCCGGCGCAGCACCAGGGTGGACTGGCCCAGCAGCGGCGCGCCGGACAGGCCGCCGCTTTCGCCGCCCAGCGGTTCGTGTTCCAGGCCGGGGCGGGCGACGGTGGTGTTGGTGGCGATCACCCCGTCCACCTGCAGGTCCGACAGCACCCGCGCCGCCGCGTCGATGTCGCTGTCGCTCAGGTCCGGCGCCACCTTGACCAGCATCGGCACGCGCTTGCCGTGGCGCGCCGCCAGCGCTTCCTGCGCCTCGCGCAGGCGCGCGATCAGCTGCCGCAGCGCCTGCTCCTCCTGCAGTTCGCGCAGGCCGGCGGTGTTGGGCGAGGAGATGTTGACGGTGACGTAGTCGGACAGCGCATAGACCTTTTCCAGGCAATGCAGGTAGTCGGACGCGGCGTCCTCGTTCGGGGTGTCCTTGTTCTTGCCGATGTTGATGCCGAGCAGGCCGCGCCGGCGCCGCGCGCGCTCGACGTTGCGCACCAGCGCATCCACGCCCAGGTTGTTGAAGCCCATGCGATTGATCACCGCCTGCTGCCGCGGCAGGCGGAACATGCGCGGTTGCGGATTGCCGGCCTGTGCGCGCGGGGTGATCGTGCCGATCTCGACGAAGCCGAAGCCCAGCGCCAGCAGCGCGTCGATGTGCTCGCCGTTCTTGTCCAGGCCCGCGGCCAGTCCGACCGGGTTGGGGAAGTCCAGACCGAAGGCGCGAGTGGGCATCGGCGCGATCGTGCGCGCCAGCAGCGGATTGGTGCCGGTGCGGTAGGCCAGCTCGATCGCGCGCAGGCCCAGGGCATGCGCGCGCTCGGCGTCGAAGGCGAACAGGAACGGTCGGGCGAGGGAGTACATGGCGTGGCTCAGTTCAGCGTCCCGGCGAAGGCGCGGGTGCGGTAATGGAACGCGACGACGCCGTCGCGCTGGTGCCGGTCGAACAGCGCGCGCAACGCGTCCAGCATCGGCGCGTGCTGCGGGTGGGCGGGCAGCGGCGCATAGGAGGACGACAGCAGGCGTCCGCGCAGCGCCTCGAAGTCCATGCGCTGCGCGTTGGGGAACTGCGCGGTGCCGCGCAGGCCGGCGCCGAACCAGCGCTGCATGGTGGCATCGTCGTGGTAGCGCTCGGCCACCGCGCTGTAGTCGGTGCCGTACTCCAGCAGCAACTGCTCGTAGCCTTCCAGGAACGGCGTGGCGTCGAGCAGGCGCGAGTTCCAGTACACCAGCGCCAACCCGCCAGGACGCAGCACGCGTGCCCATTCGCGGCGCACCGCCTCCAGGTCGAACCAGTGGAAGGCCTGCGCGGCGCTGACCAGGTCGACGCTGGCATCGGCCAGGGTGGTGGCCTCGGCGCTGCCGTCGATGGCGCGGAAGCCCGGCAGGTCCTGCAGCAGCGCCACTGCGGCCTCGCGCATCGCCGCGTTCGGCTCCACGGCCAGGGTCGGATGCCCAGCCTGCAGGAACAGGCGCGTGGAGATGCCGGTGCCGGCGCCGATGTCGGCGACCAGCGCATCGCGCGCCACGCCCAGCTCGCCGTGTACCCAGTCCAGCAGCGCCGCCGGATAGCTGGGGCGGTAGCGCACGTAATCGGCGACGCGGTCGCTGAAGCGTTCCCGCGGCGCGGCGGCGTCCCGGCTCACGACTGGGTGCTGGCGAACCAGGCCAGCCCGCCGAAGAACAGCACGAAGGCCAGTACCGCCAGCACGGCCAGCACCACCGCGGCCCAGCCCAGGATCAGCCCGCCCACCGCCAGGCCATCGCCCTGGAAGCGCTGCGGCTGGCGGCGGATCTCCGCCCGGGCCAGATGCCCGGTGATGATCGCGCCGAGGCTGCCGAGCACCGGCATCAGGGTCCAGCCGAGGATCCCGGCGACCAGGCTGACCACCGCCAGGGAATTGGTCTCGCGCACCTGACTCATCGCTGTCGCTCCTTGCAGAAGGAAAGGGGCGGCGGCCGCAGGGTGCGGGCCGCCGCGCTCGCCGCGTTACAGATCGAACTTGATGCCCTGCGCCAGCGGCAGCGAATCGGAGTAGTTGATCGTGTTGGTCTGCCGGCGCATGTACACCTTCCACGCGTCCGAACCGGATTCGCGGCCGCCGCCGGTGTCCTTCTCGCCGCCGAAGGCACCGCCGATCTCGGCGCCGGAGGTGCCGATGTTGACGTTGGCGATGCCGCAGTCGCTGCCGGCCGCGGACAGGAACTTCTCCGCCGCCTTCAGGTTCTGGGTGAAGATCGACGAGGACAGGCCCTGCGGCACGCCGTTCTGCATGTCGATGGCCTCGTCCAGGGTGCTGTACTTCATCACGTACAGGATCGGCGCGAAGGTTTCGTGCTGGACCACTTCATCGCTGTTCTTCAGGCCGGTGACGATGGCCGGCAGCACGAAGTTGCCCGGGCGGTCCAGCGCGGTGCCGCCGGTCTCGATGGTGCCGCCGGCGGCCTTGGCCTTGGCGATAGAGTCCAGGAACTGCTCGACCGCGCCGCGGCTGTTCAGCGGGCCCATCAGGTTGGCCGGGTCTGTGGGGTCGCCGATCTTGCCTTCGACCTGCTTGTAGGCCTTGACCAGGGTGGCCAGCACGGTGTCGTAGATCGATTCGTGCACGATCAGCCGGCGCGTGGTGGTGCAGCGCTGGCCGGCGGTGCCGACGGCGCCGAACACGATGCCGGGCACCGCCAGCTTCAGGTCGGCGCTCTCGTCGAGGATGATCGCGTTGTTGCCGCCCAGCTCCAGCAGGCAGCGGCCCAGCCGGCGCGCGCACTTCTCGGCGACGACGCGGCCGACCTGGGTGGAGCCGGTGAAGCTGATCAGCGGGACGCGGGTGTCCTCGACCAGGCGCTCGGACAGGGCCACGCCGGCGTCGTTGATCAGGAAGAAGATGTCCGGGAAACCGGCGTCGCGCAGGGCCTCGTTGCAGATCTTCATCGACGCGATCGCGGTCAGCGGGGTCTTGTTGGACGGCTTCCAGATGCAGATGTCGCCGCAGATCGCCGCCAGGAACGCGTTCCAGCTCCACACCGCGACCGGGAAGTTGAACGCGCTGATGATGCCGACCAGGCCCAGCGGCTGGTACTGCTCGTACATGCGGTGGCCGGGGCGCTCCGAATGCAGGGTGTAGCCGTACAGCATGCGGCTCTGGCCGACCGCGAAATCGGCGATGTCGATCATCTCCTGCACTTCGCCGTCGCCTTCCGGCTTGCTCTTGCCCATTTCCAGCGCGACCAGCGAGCCCAGCGCGTCCTTGTGCTTGCGCAGCGCTTCGCCGCACAGCCGCACCGCTTCGCCGCGGCGCGGCGCCGGGGTGGTGCGCCAGACCTTGAACGCGGCCTGGGCGCGGGCGATCACCGTTTCGTAGTCCTGCTCGGTGGTGGCCTGGACGTCGGCGATGATGTCGTTGCTCGACGGGTTGAGCGGCTGCAGCACGCCGGCGCCGGTGGCGCTGGACCACTCGCCATTGCCGAGATAGGTGCCGGAGTTGGTGGCGGCGAGGCCGAGCGCCTTGAGCAGGTCAGCGGACATGGAATCTCCTGGGTTCGTTGCGACAGGGAAGGCGACCGCAGGCGGGGGACGCGGGACGCGCAGCCGGCAATTTTAGCAGACCGGACGCATCCGGCCGCCGCCGCTGGCGGGGGCGGCTGGCGAGCGCAAAAAACGCGTGGGCAATGCCGTAGAATCCCCGCCAGGCCAATGGCCCCGTAGCTCAGCTGGATAGAGCGGTCCCCTCCTAAGGGACAGGTCGTGCGTTCGAATCGCGCCGGGGTCACCATTTCGTGCATGCCGTCCGCCGCGGCCGCGCCGCCGCCAGCGGCCATCGCGTTGCCTGCCCATGCCTCCTGCGCAGCGGCCGCGATGGTGAGTCGCGCGGTGTCCGATCTGTCTGCAATAACGTCCTCTACACCTTGTACCGACGCGGCCTGAGCATCGTCCTGCGTAGGCTGCGTCCGTCGGCCACTGCGCTTGGCGGCGATTCGCGCCGCGAACTCTAGTTATTGCAGTGCCGATGGACGACGAGGACGGAGTCGCCTCCGCCACGTCCGCCACAAGCGTCCCGACCGCAACTCCGTGCGGCGGGACGATCGCCGCCGCGCATCGGCGGTCCTGGTCGCCTCGGGCCTGGCGTGATCGCCGGCTTGCCGGCACGCCCGCAGCGATTCCCACCCCTATGCGAAGCAGGAGTCACAGATGAAAACAGCAATGAAGATGGTTTTGGTCGGTTCGATGCTGGCTGCGCTCGCGGCTTGCAAGCGCGACGGCGACCAACCGGCCACCGATCCGAATGCGGCCAACCCGCCCGCAGCGGCCGACGGCAGCCCGGCAGGCGGCAGCACCGCCCCGGCCGGCACCACCAGCGGCGATGCCAGCGGCACCGCGACCGGGCAGGGCACGATGCAGGGCCAGGACGCGTCGCAGGGCGTACCGCCGACCACGACGTCTCCGACCAGCCCGACTACCCCCCAGAATCCTGCCAACCCGGATCCGCAGCAGCAGCCGCCGACCGATCAGAAGCAGCAGTAAGGGTTGCGCAAAACGCGCGGCGCCGGCGGCGTCGCGCGTTCGCTGCGCGCCGACGCTCAGACCTGCGTGGACGGCGTTGCGTGTCGCCCGGCGCCCCCTGCTTGGTGGCCTTAACGTGGTGTTTCCTGGCTTGGCGCGATAGTCACTTTTGCAACCGTTTGCCAGGGCCGCAGCGCCGATGCTGCGGGCGCACACGCGGCGCTTGACAGCGCCCCGGCGCATGATGTCCTCTTGCGTCCATGCCTCTGGTCTTTGCCCCTATCGCCATCTCGCTTCCGCGCTCGCTTCGGCACGCGGCGGGCGCTGCTGCGGGCATTACCACCGGTATTACCACCCTCACCATTCGCCCGGTGCGGCCCGTCGTCTTCGTCTGATCGTCGAACACCACGGCCCCGCACCCGGATCAGGATGCGGGGGAATCCCTCAGCCTGATGCGAGCGGGGCCTCCACTCCGAGGTCTTCCATGTCGCCCCCCGCCGTCGCTCCTGCTGTCGCCGCTTCGCCTGATTCCGCCGTCGATCCCGCGCTCGCCGCCGCCACTGTCGTGCACAAGTTCGGCGGCACCTCGGTGGCCGATGCCGAACGCTACCGTCATGTCGCGCAACTGCTGTTGGCGCGCCCGGAACGTCTCCAGGTCACCGTCGTCTCGGCGATGAAGGGGGTCACCGATGCGTTGATCGGCCTGGCCGAACTGGCCGCACGCGGCCACGGCGACTGGCGCGAGCGCTGGCACGAAACCCGTGCCCGCCATCGCGCCGCCGCAGTGGCCTTGCTCGGCGAACATGCCGGTGCCACGGTCGAATGGCTGGACGCGCGCTTCGAGCACCTGGCCGAGATCCTCGCCGCGCTGGCGGTGATCGGCGAACTGCCGCGGGAAGTGCTGGACCGCGTGCAGGGGTTGGGCGAGGTGTACTCGGCGCAGTTGCTGGGCGACCACCTGCGTGCGCTGGGCGAGGAGTGCGCGGTGCTGGATGCGCGCGAGGTCTTGGTGGTCGATCGCGGCGAACTGGGCGTGGACGTGGACTGGTCCGCCAGCGCGCAGCGCCTGGCGCAATGGCGCGCGGAGCACCCGCAGCCGCGCATCGTGGTCACCGGCTTCGTCGCCCGCGACCGCGCCGGCCGCATCACCACCCTCGGCCGCAACGGCAGCGACTACTCCGGCGCGATCTTCGCCGCGCTGTTCGACGCCGCCGAGCTGCACATCTGGACCGACGTCGACGGCGTGCTCTCGGCGGACCCGCGGGTCGTGCCCGAAGCGGTGCAACTGGAAACGCTCAGCTACGACGAAGCCTGCGAACTGGCCTATTTCGGCGCCAAGGTGGTGCACCCGCAAACCATGTCGCCGGCGATCGAGCGCGGCCTGCCGATCATCATCCGCAACACCTTCCAGCCCGAGCACCCGGGCACCCGCATCACCGCCAGCAGCGCCACCAGCGGCCCGATCAAGGGGCTGACCCTGAGCCCGGACCTGGCCGTGCTCAACCTCGAAGGCACCGGCCTGATCGGCGTGCCCGGCACCGCCGAGCGCGTGTTCGCCGCACTGCGCAACGCGCGGGTGTCGGTGGTGATGATCTCGCAAGGGTCGTCCGAACATTCCATCTGCTGCGTGGTGCGCCAGAACGAGGCCGAACGCGCGCGCGACGCGGTGCTCTCCGCGTTCGCCCACGAACTGGTGGTGGGCCAGGTGCAGCGCGTGCAGCTGACCACCGGCATCAGCGTGCTGGCCGCGGTCGGCGACGGCATGACCGGGCAGCCCGGCGTGGCCGCGCGCCTGTTCGAGTCCTTGGGCCGCGCCCAGGTCAACATCCTGGCGATCGCGCAGGGCTCGTCCGAGCGCAACATCTCGGTGGCCATCGACAGCGCGCACGCGACCAAGGCGCTGCGCGCCGCGCATGCCGGCTTCTGGCTGTCGCCGCAGACCTTCTCGGTCGGCGTGATCGGGCCGGGTAACGTCGGTGCGGCGCTGCTGGACCAGTTGCGCGCCGCGCAGCCGCAACTGCTGGCCAAGGCCAACCTCGACCTGCGCCTGCGCGCGGTGGCCTCGCGCAGCACGATGCGCCTGGAGCCGCGCGCCTTCGCCGGCGACTGGCGGCAGGCGCTGGGC
>NZ_AQOK01000641.1:0-1311 GCF_000364645.1 Xanthomonas sp. SHU 308
ACCGCGCACCTGCTGTCGGCGCATCTGCCGCATGCGGTGATCATCGACTGCAGCGGCAGCGCCGACGTCGCCGACCGCTACGCCGGCTGGCTGGCCGCCGGCATTCACGTGGTCACGCCGAACAAACAGGCCGGCGCCGGGCCACTGCCGCGCTTCCACGCCATCCGCGCCGCGGCCGCGGCCAGCGGCGCGCGCTTCCGCTACGAAGCCACGGTCGGTGCCGGCCTGCCGGTGATCACCACCTTGCGCGACCTGGTCGATACCGGCGACGCGGTCACCGCGATCGAAGGCATCTTCTCCGGCACCCTGGCCTGGCTGTTCAACAAGTACGACGGCAGCGTGCCGTTCGCGCAACTGGTGGCCGAGGCGCGCGGTATGGGCTACACCGAACCGGACCCGCGCGACGACCTGTCCGGCACCGACGTGGCGCGCAAGCTGGTGATCCTGGCGCGCGAGGCCGGGCACGAGCTGAGCCTGGAGGACGTGGCGGTGGAAAGCCTGGTGCCGGAAGCGTTGCGCCAGGCCAGCGTGGACGATTTCATGGCGCGCCTGCACGAGGTCGATGCGGTGTTCGCGCAGCGCCTGCAGGCGGCCAGGGCGCGCGGCTGCGTGCTGCGCTACGTGGCGCGGCTGGCGCCGGGCCATGCACCCAGCGTGGGCCTGGTGGAACTGCCGGCCGACCATGCCTTCGCCAACCTGCGCCTGACCGACAACGTGGTGCAGTTCACTACCCGCCGCTACTGCAACAATCCGCTGGTGGTGCAGGGGCCGGGCGCCGGCCCGGAAGTGACCGCCGCCGGCGTGTTCGCCGACCTGCTGCGGGTCGCGGCGGGCGAGGGCGCGCGCCTGTGAGCCGGATGCAAACGCTCGCGGCCGGTGCCGTCGGCACCGCTGCGCTGCCGACGCAGGCCCGCGCGTTCGCGCCGGCCTCGGTGGCCAACGTGGCGGTGGGATTCGACCTGCTGGGCTACGCGGTGGAGGGTGTCGGCGACACGGTGACGGTGCGCCGCATCGATGCGCCCGAGGTGCGCATCGCGGCGATCCGCGGCACGACCGTGGCCCTGCCGCTGGAGGCCGCGCGCAACACCGCCGGCGCGGCCTTGATGTCGCTGCGCGAGGCCTTGGCGCTGCCGTTCGGCTTCGAACTGGAGATCGACAAGGGTATCCCGCTCAGCTCCGGCATGGGCGGCTCGGCTGCCTCGTGCGTGGCGGCGCTGGTGGCGGCCAACGCGTTGTTGGACGTGCCTCTGTCGCGCGACCAGCTGTATCGCTACGCGCTGGACGGCGAGGCGGTGGCCAGCGGCAGGCCCC
>NZ_AQOK01000642.1:0-662 GCF_000364645.1 Xanthomonas sp. SHU 308
CTGGGCGGGCTGGTGCTGTCGACCCTGGAGCGGCTGGTGCCGGTACCGGTGCCGGGCGGCTGGCACAGCCTGCTTGTGCATCCGGACGCGACGCTGGAGACGCGCCACGCGCGCGCAGCGCTGGCCGGCGAGTACCGGCTCGGCGAGTTCGTGGCGCAGAGCGCGAACCTGGCATTGGTGTTGGCGGGCTGCCATGCCGGCGACGAGGCGCTGGTGCGCGCCGGCCTGCGCGACGTGCTGATCGAGCCGCGCCGCGCGCCGCTGATCGTCGGCTTCGACGCGGCCAAGGCGGCGGCGCTGGCGGCGGGGGCGATGGGTGCGGGCATTTCCGGCGCTGGTCCGAGTGTGTTCGCCTGGTTCGCCAGCCGCGTCGAGGCGGAGGCCGCGGCGCCGGCGGTGCAGGCGGCCTTCGCGGACGCTGGTTTCGATAGCCAGCACTGGGTGTCGCCGTTGCAGTGTCCGGGCGCGGCGTTGCTGTAGCCACTTATCAGAGCGGTGCGTTGTCGGCGCCGCTGTTGCTAGTGTCGTTGCTGTTACCGATTTCGAATTTGCTTTTGTTGTCGCTGTCGCTGTCGCTCTGGTCGTTGCTTTGCTTTTGCTTTGTTGTTGCTGTTGCTGTTGCCGTACCGGGTTCCCTTCCGAAGCGGCGGCCATCGCGGGGA
>NZ_AQOK01000643.1:0-593 GCF_000364645.1 Xanthomonas sp. SHU 308
CGCGGCCGACCTGAGTGGCTTCCACCGAGCGACCCACCTGGGTCAGCACGCCGAAGCCGTTGACGCTCAGGCGCGCGCCGGGCCGCAGCAACTCGCTGTACTGCACGGCGGCGTGCGGTGGCATGCGCACCACGGTGCCGTCGCTGAGCAGCACGCCGGCGGTGTCGCCGCGCGGGCCATAGACCAGCCGCTCGATGCGGCCATCGGCCTGCAGCGGGGTCAGGGCCGGCGGTGCCGGGGGCGCCGGCGGCGGCGTCATCGGGTTCGGCGGGCGGTCGACCACCTGCTTGCCACTGCGGCGCGCGGTGATGGTGTTGGCCTGCAGCAGCGGCAGGCTGCCCAGGCGATAGCCCTGCACCGAGATCGCATCGCCACGACGTACGGCGGCCTGCAGATCGGCCGACAGGTGCGGCGGGAAGCTCACCTGGGTGCCGTCCATCAGCCACAGGCCATCGACGTCGCCGTTGGGGTTGAGCATGAAACGCTCGACAGTGCCGTCCACACGCACCGGCGTGGCAGCGACGGGCGCCGGCGGGGCGGGAGGTGCGGGCGGCGCCGGCACCTGCGCGGTGGCGGCAGCGGCGGCGGGGGCC
>NZ_AQOK01000644.1:0-2791 GCF_000364645.1 Xanthomonas sp. SHU 308
GTATCGCCGTCACCGGCGCGTTCGACAATGGCAGCGGCCGCCTGGTCAGCAACGGCGGCGACCTGCAACTGGGCGCGGCGTCGATCAACAACGCGCAAGGGCGCATCGAACACGCCGGCAGCGGCACGCTCACGGTCAGCAGCAGCGGCGCCCTCGGCAATGCCGGCGGTCGCATCCTCACCCAGGGCCAGCTGCAGCTCAGCACCGGCAACACGCTCGATAACCAGGGCGGCGCCATCGCCGCCGCCGGCGATGCCAGCGTCACCGCGGCCGGCCTGGGCAACATCGGCGGCAGCGTGTCCGCACGCGGCTTGAATGTGCAACTGGGCAACGGTGCGCTCGACAATCGCCTCGGCGTGGTGCAGGCCACCGGCGGCAGCCTGGTATTGCGCGCCGACAGCCTCGAAAACCGCGGCGGCACCATGCAGGCGCTGAGCAGCGGTGGTGCGGGTGGCGACCTGCGCGTGGATCTGGCGCATACGTTGAACAACGACGCGGGCGTGATCGGCGCCAGCACCGATCTGACGCTGAACGCGGAGAACGCGAGCAACAGCGGCGGTACCTTGCAAGCCGGGCGCGACCTGGCGCTGACCGCGCGCGGCCAGCTCGACAATCACCAGAGCGGCCGCATCGGCGCCGCCCGCGACCTCAGCCTCGCCGTCACCGGCGCGTTGCTCAACAGCGGCGGCCAGCTCGACAGCGGCAACGCCATGACCCTGTCCGGCGGCCGCATCGACAACAGCCAGGGCAGCATCGTCAACAACGGCGGCGGCCTGACCCGGCTCACCACCGGCGGCGACCTGCGCAACGTCGGCGGCAGCCTGGGCGGGCGCGGCAGCGTGGTGCTCGACGCCGCCAGCATCGCCAACGGCAGCGGGCAACTGGTGGCTGGCGGCGACCTGGTCGCCAACACCAATGCGCTCGACAACCAGGGCGGCAGCGTCTACGCCGGCGCCAGCATGCTGTTGCAGCGGAGCGGCGCCACGCTCGACAACCGCAACGGCAGGATCAAGGCCGAACAGGCGGTGCGCCTGACCCTGCAGAGCCTGAGCAATAGCGGCGGGCAGATCGGCGCCGGCAGCAGCGCCGGCGGCGCGGGCGACGTGGTGATCGACACCGTCGGCTTCGACGGCGGCGGCAGCATCCTCGGCCAGAACCTGCTCGACCTGACCATCCGCAGCGATTACACCCATCGCGCCGGTGCCGACATCACCAGCAACGGCGACTTCCGCCTTGCGGTGGGCGGCAACTTCGTCAACGCCTCGGCGCTGCAGGCCGGGCGCAGCCTCGGCATCAATGCCAGCAGCATCAACAACGTGGCCGGCGCCAGCATGCGCTCGGGCAACGTGCAGTTGAACACCGGCGGCAGCGTCAGCAACGCCGGCGACCTCTCCGCCAGCGGCAACCTGCAGGTCACGGCCGGGTCGGTGTCCAACACCGGCAGCCTGGTCGGCGGCAACGTGCTGGTGGACACCGGCACCCTGGTCAACGGCGCCGACCTGGGCGGCGCCACCGACAACGCCGCCTATGGCAGCGCGCTGATCGGCGCCACCAGCGGCATGACCCTGCTGGTGCGCGACCAACTGGTCAACCGCGACGCGAAGATCTTCAGCCTCGGCAACATCGCCATCGGCGCCGCGCGCGACGGCAACGGTACCCTCACCGCGCGCACCGGCACGCTGGACAACGTCTCCGGCAGCATCGAGGCCGATGGCAGCATCCTGATCGCGGCGAACCAGATCAACAATCGGCGAAGGGTGCTGAATACCCAGACCGGCCCGCTGTCGGATGCGGACAAAGCAGCGGCTAATGCAGCGATGCCGAGCGAGCGGATCGACAGCAGAAGCATCGTCTATCCCAAGGTCCCGTACTACATCTATTACCCGTATCGTGGCGAAGCGCCAGGCGTATTCCGCAGCTATTCTGTTGAGCAGCGCGAACGTCTGATCGCGGCTAGCGCCGAAGGGCGCATCGCGGCCGGTGGCAACATCGCCCTGTCCGGCAGCGTGACCAACAATGCATCGACGATTGCTGCTGCTGGCGCGCTGATGGTCAACCAGCGCGGTGTCGCAGGTCTTTACGACGGCATGGTCACTGGCAACGAGTCCGTGGCGAACCAGGCGCTGGCACTGAAGCAGCAGGTTGTTCAGCGCGATGTGGAGCACAAGGTCACTGCCTACATCGACGACTGTGCGGGAACGCCTGTATCGGGAATCAACAAGGGCAAAAAACCGATCTGCGGGTACGACGAGACGCAGGTGGAACTATCCAGCACCACCGTCGACTCCAGCTACATCGCCCTCGCCGCCAACATGACCGGCGGCCAGGGTGTGTCCATCAGCGGCGCCACCATCAGCAACGGCGCGGTCGGCAGCGACGGCCGCAGCATCGGCGGCGCGTCCTTCAACGCCACCCAGGGCGGGGCCCTGAACCGGTACGGCACGATGAGCGCCGACGGCGCCGGCGGTATCGCCGTGCAGGCGCAGACCGCTGCGACGCCGACCAAGGCCAACGTGGGCAACCATATCGCCACCGCCAGCCTGGGTGCCATCCGCATCGACGACGGCCAGGCCACCCTGGTCGGTGGCAGCAGCGCCACTGCGTCCCAGGTCCAGGCCAGCGGCGTGCAGGCCCAACTCGGCGGCGCCGGCAGCGGCGGCCGCAGCCAGGTCCAGGCCGGCACGGCGCAGGCGGTGCTGACCGCCGGCAGCGTGCCCGGCCAGTACCAGCAGATCGACCCAGGTACCGGCCAGGTGCCGCAGGTGGTCGGCGGCGTCGGCGCGCCGCTGGG
>NZ_AQOK01000645.1:0-508 GCF_000364645.1 Xanthomonas sp. SHU 308
CGGGACCGCCTCCGCCCGGCGGCCCGCGCCCGCCCGGTCCACCGCCGCCTGGGGTGTCCGCCGGCGCCGGCGTGATCGTGCCGGCCGGCAGCACGATGATCCGCGACACCTGCACCGCGCTGCCCGAGCAGGAAGTCTGCGCACGCCTGAGCGATCGCCGCTGGGAACTGATCCGTCGCTACAACAGCGCGCTGCAGAGCGAGCGCCGCGCAATGGAAACCGAGCAGCGCGGCATCGATGCGCGTCTGGCGCGCGACTGCGGCGGCAGCTGATGCGGCGCGCACTCTGCCTCGCCGTGGTGCTGACCTGTGCCGGCGCCGCGCACGCCGAACCGGTGGTGTTCTATCGCTGCACCGACGCGCAGGACAACCTGACCATCCAGAACCAGCCCTGTCCCAAGGGCATGCGCCAGCAGAAGAAAATCATGCAGGGCGTCAGCAGCGCCGCACTGCCGGCCGCGATCGCCGCCCAGCCCGCGCCATCGCCGCCGCCCGCACGCGCCACGACC
>NZ_AQOK01000646.1:0-318 GCF_000364645.1 Xanthomonas sp. SHU 308
CGCGCCACGGCGGCGCCACCGCCCGCGCCCACGCCCTGCTGCGCGACGCCCAGGACGCGCCCAGTGCCGCCGCCCTGATCGCCGAACGCTGGCAGCGCGGCGACGACCTGCCCGGCTTCCACCACGCCCTGTATCCCGACGGCGACCCGCGCGCGGCCGAAGTGCTGCGCCTGCTGCGCGAACGCAGCGTCGCCAGCGCGCGCATGCAGCACGTGGATTCGGTGATCGCCGCCGCCCAGGACTGCAGCGGCCAGCGCCCGAACATCGACTGCCTGCTGGCCGCGCTCTGCTTCGTCCACGACCTGCCGGCGGGGGGGG
>NZ_AQOK01000647.1:0-890 GCF_000364645.1 Xanthomonas sp. SHU 308
GCCGGCTGGCTAGCCCACGCCCTGGAGCAGCAGGCCCTGGGCAAGCTGATCCGACCACGGGCGCGCTACACCGGGGCGATGCCGGAGGATGCGGCCGGACGCAGCTGACACCGCCGGGAGACGCCAAACCCGTTCAGCGCCCCCATCTCGCCAAGGCCGCGCCCTCGGTGTACAAATGTACACCATGACCACCCTGTCCCCGCAGCGCGCCGCCATCCTCGCCTACGTCCACGCCTGCATCGAGCAGGAGGGGCGGCCGCCGAGCCTGGCCGAGATCGCCGAACGCTTCGGCTTCGCCTCGCGCAATGCCGCGCGCAAGCACGTGCAGGCGCTGGTCGAGGCCGGGCTGCTGGCGCAGGTGCCGCAGCAGGCGCGCAGCCTGCGCCCGGCACAGGCCGGCAGCCGTAGCGAACTGCTGCAGTTGCCGGTGCTGGGCCGGGTCGCCGCCGGTGCGCCGATCGGCGCCGACATCGGCCTGGACCAGCAGTTGCGCCTGGACCGTGCGGTGTTCGCGCTGCGCCCGGACTACCTGCTGCGGGTGCAGGGCGACTCGATGATCGACGACGGCATCCTCGACGGCGACCTGGTCGGGGTGCGCCGCGCCGCCGACGCGCGCAACGGCCAGATCGTGGTGGCGCGGCTGGACGGCGAACTCACCATCAAGCGCTACCGCGCCGATGGCGACGGCATCGCGTTACTGCCGCGCAATCCCGCCTATGCGCCGATCGTGGTCGCTCCCGGGCAGGACTTCGCCATCGAAGGGCATTACTGCGGCCTGATCCGGCCCGGCTGATGGCCGCCGTCGTCGCCCTCGACCGCCTGCTGGCCGAGCGCCGGGTCTGGCGCGGCCAGCCGACGGCGCTGCCGCCCAGCGCGCAGCCCACCGGGCA
>NZ_AQOK01000648.1:0-26643 GCF_000364645.1 Xanthomonas sp. SHU 308
CGGCGACGGGCAGGGCGTGCTCGGCGATCGCCGTCGCGGCGATGGGCGCTGCGCTCATGGGCCGCGCGCCGCGCCGAAGTGGTCCAGCACTGCCACGTGGCTGCGGCCGGGCCGGTAACTGCCGCGCAAGGCGCGCGCCACGTAGTCGATCGCCGCTTCGCAGGCGGCCGGCAAGGCCAGGCCCTGGCACAGCTGTGCGGCGATCGCCGCGGCCAGGGTGCAGCCGGTGCCGTGCGCGTCCAGCGGCAGCCGCGCATGGCTGAACTCGCTGCGGCTGACGCCGTCGTTGTAGCGGTCGATCACCCGCTGGCCTTCCTGCAGGTGGCCGCCCTTGAGCAGCACCGCCTGCGCGCCCGCCTCCAGCAGCGCGGCGGTGGCGTGCTCGGCGTCGTCGGCGGTGTCGATCGGGCGGCCGAGCAGCAACTGCGCTTCCGGCACGTTCGGCGTCACCAGCGTCGCCAGCGGCAGCAGGCGCTTGCGCAGCGCGTCCAGGGCATCGTCCTGCAGCAGCTTGGCGCCGCTGGTGGCCACCATCACCGGGTCCAGCACCACCCACGGTGGGCGATATTCTTCCAGCGCATCGGCGACCACGTGGATCACCTCGGCGTTGGCGAGCATGCCGAGCTTGACCGCGGCGATGTCGAAGTCGGCGAAGCAGGCGTCGATCTGTGCGCGCAGGAACGACAGCGGCGGCACGTGTACCGCGGTGACGCCGCGGGTGTGCTGCGCGGTCAGCGCGGCGGCCGCCGCCAGCCCGTGCACGCGGTGCGCGGCGAAGGTCTTGAGATCGGCCTGGATGCCGGCGCCGCCGCCGGAATCGGTGCCGGCGATGCTCAGTGCGGAGACGACGGTGGGTTCGCTCATGCGCCGATTGTGCAGGGCTGACGTCGCTTATGCACTCGGCCGCGCCTTCAGCGTTCGCGGCTGCGGTAGTGCGCCTGCAGCGCGTACAGCGTACCGACCGTGCCGGTCAGCAGGGCGGGGCCGAGCAGGGCGTCGAAGCCGACCTGCCGGTAGGCCCAGGCGCCGAGCACGCCGCCGCACAAAAAGCCGCCGATGATCAGCAGGCTCAGGCGGATGCGCCGACGCGGCAGCGGCAGGCCGCGCAGCGCCTGGCCCAGGCCGATGCCGAGGTCGGTGAACATGCCGGTGAGGTGGGTGGTACGCACCACCGCGCCGCTGTAGATGGTGGTGGTGGCGTTCTGCAGGCCGCAGGCGATCGCCGCGAGCACGGCGCCGGCGAGTTGCTGTTGCTTGAATGCCTGCATCGCCGCCAGCAGCAGCAGCGCCTCCAGCGCCAGCGCCACGCCGTAGCGGCGGCCCAGGCGCAGGCGGCTGTCCTGCACGATGAAGCCGCCGAGCATCGATCCGCCGAGGAACGCTAGCACTACGCCGGCCAGTTGCGCGATCGCGCGGGCGTCGCCATCGGCCAGCGCCGCGCCGAGCAGGGTAGTGGTGCCGGTGAGGTGGGTGACCGCCTGATGCTCGAAGCCGAGATAGCCGACCACGTTGACCATGCCGGCGACCGCGGCCAGCGTGCCCGCGAAGGCCCAGGCCCAGCGGGGCAGTTCCAGGTTCATGCCGCGCGCGATGCGGCCGCGGCGCGGCGCCCGCGATGTGCGGCCGCCCCGGCACGCCGCCAGTGGCACCTGACCGCAGCCATCTCAACGTGCGCCGTTGACCGCGATCTCGGAGAAGCGGGCGCTCGCCGGGTCGTAGACCGCGCCCCAGAAACGGTTGCCGCCGCCGCAGGCCTTGACCGCGTCGACCGTGGGGTCGCGCTCGCTGCTGTCGTCCGGCGCGAAGGCGTTGACATAGATCGCCTGCTTGCCGCGGTACAGGATGCCGACGTACTGGCGATCGGACGCGCTGGGGTCGGCGATCTGCGGCTGCAGTTGCGCAAGATGCGCTTCCAGTTGCGCGATCTGTTCCGGGGTCGGAATCCAGTAGCCGGTGACCGCGCCGTCCTGGCGCGCCGGGCTGTCGCGCGAGCAGGTGTCCAGCACCTGCGTCGCGGTGCTGTTGCGGGTGACGATCCACGACTGCCCGGCCTTGACCGAGGTCGGCACCATGGCCGGCCCGCGCGCGGTGGCGCAGGCGCCGAGCAGGGCCATGGCCAGCGCCATGCCTGCCAGGCGCACGCCGGCCGCCGCGTTCACAGGACCTCCGAGGCGTAGTCGGCCAGGCGCGAGCGCTCGCCGCGGCGCAGGGTGATGTGCGCGCTGTGCGGCCAGGCCTTGAAGCGGTCCACCGCGTAGGTCAGGCCGGAGGTGGTCTCGGTCAGGTACGGCGTGTCGATCTGCTCGACGTTGCCCAGGCACACGATCTTGGTGCCGGGGCCGGCACGGGTGATCAGCGTCTTCATCTGCTTCGGGGTCAGGTTCTGCGCCTCGTCCAGAATCAGGTAGCGCGACAGGAAGGTGCGCCCGCGCATGAAGTTCATCGAGCGGATCTTGATGCGGCTGGCAAGCAGGTCGTTGGTGGCCTGGCGGCCCCAGGTGCCGCCTTCCTGGGTGTGGGTGAGCACTTCCAGATTGTCGGTGAGCGCGCCCATCCACGGCGTCATCTTCTCTTCCTCGGTGCCGGGCAGGAAGCCGATGTCCTCGCCGACGCTGACCGTGGCGCGGGTCATGATGATCTCGCGGTAGCGCTGCTGGTCCATGGTCTGCGCCAGGCCCGCGGCCAGCGCCAGCAGGGTCTTGCCGGTGCCGGCGGTGCCGAGCAGGGTGACGAAGTCGATTTCCGGGTCCATCAGCGCGTTGAGCGCGAAGTTCTGCTCGCGATTGCGCGCGGCGATGCCCCACACCGCGTGCTGGCCGCTGCGGAAGTCGTCGACCAGCGCCAGCGTCGCCTTGCGCTCGGCGTTGACCTTGACCACGCGCAGTTCCACTTCGTCCTCGCCCGGCAGGTACAGGTATTGGTTCGGATACCAGTCCTCGTCGGCGGCCAGGGCGATCTCGTAGCAGGTGCGGCCCTTGTCGCTCCAGCTGCGCAGGTCCTGGTTATGCTTCTGCCAGAAATCTTCCGGCAGTTCGATCGCGCCGGTGTAGAGCAGGCTGAAATCGTCGAGCGCGCGGTCGTTCTCGTAGTCCTCGGCGACCAGGCCGCTGATCGCCGCCTTGATGCGCAGGTTGATGTCCTTGGACACCAGGATCACCGGGATTTCCGGCTGCTCCTCGCGCAGCGCCAGCACCGCGGCCAGGATCTTGTTGTCCGGCGCCACGCTGCCGAAGCTGCGCCCCGGCTCGACCGGGCGCACCTGGAAGTACAGCCGGCCGATGCTGCCGGTGCTCTTGAGCTGGATGCCCTGCGGGTGGCTGAGCGGAATGCCGGATTCGATCTGCTCGGCGCCGGCGCCCTCGATCAGCTCGTTGAGGAAACGGCTGACCTGGCGCGCGTTGCGGCTGACTTCGGACATGCCCTTCTTGGCATTGTCCAGTTCCTCGATCACCTGCATCGGCAGGAACACGTCGTGTTCCTCGAACTTGAACAGCGCGGTCGGATCGTGCATCAGCACGTTGGTATCCAGCACGTAGATGCGCTTGCCTCGGGTCATCATGGATTCCTGAAAGAGGAGCAGGGACGCGCCATCGCTGCCTGCGGGGCAGGGCGATGCGGGGTGCGGGAAACGGCGGTGATCACTGCTGGGCGGCGGCCTGCAGCGCGTCGAGCACGGCCTGGGCGTGGCCGGGAACCTTGACCTTGCGCCAGCTGCGGACCAGTTGGCCGGTCGGCGAGAGCAGGAAGGTGCTGCGCTCGATGCCCAGCACCTGGCGGCCGTACATGTTCTTTTCCTTTATCACGTCGAAGGCGCGGCACAGCGCCTCGTCGGCATCGCTGACCAGGGCGAAGCGGAAGCCCTGCTTGGCGCAGAAGTTGTCGTGCGACTTCACCGAGTCGCGCGACACGCCGAGCACAGTGGCGCCGGCCTGTTCGAACTGCGGCAGCAGTGCGTTGAACTCGATGCCCTCGGTGGTGCAGCCGGGCGTGCTGTCCTTCGGGTAGAAATACAGCACCAGCCAGCGGCCGGCGTAATCGCCGAGCGTGGCGCTGGCGCCGCCGGACAGCGCCAGCGGCAAGGCCAGCGTGGTGCGGTCCAGGGTGTCGCCGTCCTTCATGGTGTGTCCTCCGCGTGCATCGCCATCATCTGCGTTCGATTGCGTCGGTGTCCAGCGCGGCGCACTCAGAACTTCATCGGATCCATGATCGCGTCCAGGTTGAGGTGGTCGCAGAACTCGAGGAAGTCGTCGCGCAGCGCGGCGATGTGCATGTTCGCCGGCACCCCGATCGTCACCTGCGCCGAGAACATCTCCGCGCCGGTCTGCATGGCGCGGTAGCGCGTGCTCTGCAGGTTCTCGATGGTGATGCCCTGGCGGTCGAAGAAGTCGGCCAACTGGAACAGGATGCCGGGTTTGTCGGCGGCGATGACTTCGACGATGTACGGCAGCAGGTTGGACTGCGCCTGCTTGGCGCCGGTGCGGTACCACACCAGCTTCATGCCTTCCTCGCGGTCGAGGCGGGTGAGCATGGCTTCGAGCTTGGCCACCGAGTCCCACGAGCCGGTCGCCAGCGCGGTCACCGACACGTCGCGGCCGACCGTGGCCAGGCGCGCATCGACGAGATTGCAGCCGCTGTCGGCGATGCGACGCGTCACCGGCAACAAGGGCGACTCCGGATGCGTCGTGTAGGCGTTGATCAGGAGGTGGTTTTCGGTCGGCGCGGGCCGGGGCGTGGTGTCGGTCAAAGGGGCTTCCGGCATTGCGTAAGGCTGAACGGCATCCGGGCGGTCGCCCGGCATGGTGTGCAGCATACTTGCCCGCGCTTTCGGGCCGCAAGTAACATGCGGGGCGACCCTGCCCCGCGTGCGGGGCCGACCCGTCCGCGCAGCCTGCGCGGCCCCCTTCTCCCAGCGAGCACCCGGCATCTTGTCCCTCTCCGGCATCATCACCGCCCTGGCCACGCCCTTCCAGGGCAATGGCGACCTCGACCTCGACGCCTGGCAGCGGCTGCTCAAACGCCAGCTCGACGGCGGCGTGCAGGGGCTGGTGGTGGCGGGATCGACCGGCGAGGCGGCCACGCTGCTGGACGAGGAGTACGACCGGATCCTGCGCGAGGCGGTGCAGACGATCGGCGGGCGCGTGCCGGTGCTGGCCGGGACCGGCCTGTCCGGCACCGCCAAGACCGTGGCGCTGACCCAGCGCGCCGCCGCCGGTGGCGCGCAGTACGCGCTGGTGGTGACGCCGCCGTACGTGCGTCCGACCCAGGCCGGCTTGATCGCGCACTACACCCGGGTCGCCGAGCAGGGCGGCCTGCCGGTGGTGTTGTACAACGTGCCCGGCCGCACCGGTTGCGACCTGCTGCCGGAGACCGTGGCGCACCTGGCGCAGCATCCGAACATCGTCGGCATCAAGGAAGCCGTGAGCGACCCGCAGCGTATCGCCGCGCTGGCGGCCCTGCGCAGCGACCACTTCGCGGTGTTCAGCGGCGACGACGGCAGCGCTGCGCAGGCGATGCTGGCCGGCTTCGACGGACTGATCTCGGTCGCCTCCAATGCCTTGCCGCGCGCCTACCGGCGGCTGTGCGACCTGGCGCGCGCGCGCCAGGCCGAGCCGGCGCAGGCCTGGGACGCGCGGTTGCAGCCGTTCCATGCGTTCTGCGGCATCGAATCCAACCCGATTCCGGTCAAGGCGCTGCTGCAGCGCGCCGGGATCGGCCAGGGCCTGCGGCTGCCGCTGCTGCCGCTGTCCGCGGCGCACCACGCCACGGCCGACCGACTTGCCGCCGACGCTGCCGCGTTGGAAGACCTATCCAGCCGCGAAACGCTCGCGGCCTGACTCCAGGAGATTGATTGATGCGTGCTTCCGTTCCCTACGTCCGCGTGCTGTCGGCCGCCGTGCTGGCGACCACTCTGGTCGCGGCCACCAGCGGTTGCAGCTGGTTCCACAAGGGCAAGCCGCGCGGCGACTACGCGCTGGCGCCCGACATGCGTCCGCTGGAAGTGCCGCCGGATCTGACCTCGCCGGATACCTCGGCGGCGATGAAGGTGCCGGCGCTGGCCTCGGCGCAGCGGCCTGCGGCCCCGGCCGGCCAAGCCCCGGCGGCGTCGAACAGCGGCTTCGTGGTGCCGGGGACGCGCGACCAGGTGTTCGGCCAGGTCGGCGACGCGCTGGGCGGCATCGAAGGCGTCACCATCGCCAGCCGCGCGCAGCTGCTGGGCTCCTACGACGTGGCCTACGAAAGCAGCAACTTCCTGGTGCGCGTGGTGGCGGTGGATGCCGGCGTCTACGTCTCGGCGGTGGATCCGCGCGGCCTGCCGGCCACCGGCGAGGCGCCGGTCAAGCTGATCGCGGCATTGAAGGCCAAGCTGGGTCATTGAGCCGAGCCGGTGTGGTCCGGCGCCTGCGCCGGATCTGCTGCAGAACGCGAAACGGGCGCCCAGTGCGCCCGTTTTCGTTCGGCGAGAAAGGAGTGCAAGGGCAAGCGCCGTTTCTTGCTTCAGCGCCACGCTGCGCGCCGTACCCTCACCCCAACCCCTCTCCCGAGGGGAGAGGGGCTTCGGCTTCTCCCTTCTCCCGCCGGGAGAAGGTGCCCCGAAGGGGCGGATGAGGGTACGGGCGAAGCCTCGCGTCCTACCAGGGTGTAATCACGTGTCCGGTTGCACTGAGGCAAAGCGAGTTGGAGGCGCCCTGAAGCCGCCGCTTGCATGGACTGTTCGGCGGGCAGTACCCGGGCAGAATCCGAGGCCGGATTACTTCTGCAGCAGCGGCAGCTTGTTCGGCTTGCCGTCCCACTCGGCGGCGTCGGGCAGCGGTTCCTGGCGCGTGGTGAGCACCGGCCAGGCCTTGGCCAGTTCCGCATTGAGCGCGACGAAGCCTTCCTGGCCGGCCGGCACGTCGTCCTCGGGGTAGATGGCGTTGGCCGGGCATTCCGGCTCGCACAGGGTGCAGTCGATGCACTCGTCCGGATCGATCACCAGGAAGTTCGGGCCGGCGTGGAAGCAATCCACGGGGCACACTTCCACGCAGTCGGTGTATTTGCACTTGATGCAGTTTTCGGTGACGACGAAAGGCATGGCTCGATCCGGCGATTAACCCGGTGATTCTAATGCAAAGCGGCCGCCGCCGCCGTGTATGCGGGGCAGCGGGGCAGGAGGCGGGCGGCGCGCGCGGCTCAGCCGGCCAGGCCGCCGTGCTGTGCCAGCCGATACAGACCGCGCGCGGCCAGATCCTCGGGGTGGGTGCGCACGCGGCTGCCGAGCGCGGCCAGCGCATGCGCGTAGCGCGCCAGCAGGCCGCTGCCGCCGACCAGGTGCACCACCGGCGGCAAGGTGGGGTGCGCGCGCAGTTCGTGGCCGATCAGCAGGCCGGACAGGTAGGACGGTGCCGCGGCGCCGCTCAGGCGGTCGAACAGGCCCAGGCTGCGCACGCCGAACAGATGGTGCAGCACCCCGCCAGGGTCGCCGCTGCGCTGCACGCCGGCGTCGAACGCGGCCGCATCGAAGACGCCGTCGTCGGCGTCCATCAGCCGCGCCAGCAGGCTGTGCGTGCGCAGCAGCGCGTACAGCTCGCCGGTCATCATCGTCGCCAGCGAGGCGATGCGCCCGTCCTGCAGGGTCACCCACTTGCTGTGGGTGCCGGGCAGGCAGACGTGGTGGATCTCGGCCGTCGGCGGTTCCTGCGCGAGCAACGCGAGCAGGCCGATCAGCTGGGTCTCTTCGCCGCGCATCACGTCCGGCACGGCGTCGGCGTCGCTGGCCACGCCGGGTACGAACCACAGCGTGCGGCCGGGCAGGGCCGGATCCTGCAGCGGCCGCATCGCCGCGGCCAGGGCGGCAGCGTCGGCCGGGCAGGGCGCGTACGGCAGTTCGATCCAGCCGTTGCGGCTACCGATCATCCCGCACAGGACGATGTCGCCGTCCCAGCCGTCGATCAGGGTGGCCAGGGTCGCGGCGAAGCGGCCCTGGCAGGCGGCGATGCCCTGGTCGCTGCGGCGCTGGTCGAGAATGCCGCCGTCGGCGTCGAGCCGATAGCCGCGCAGGCTGCTGGTCCCCCAATCGACGACGATCATGCGCTGGCGATGCGTCCTTCGGGCAGGCCGGCGATGCCGACCGCGGCCACGTACACGCCGCCGGCCTGCGGCGTGCGTGCCAGTTCGTCCTCGCTGTGATCCTGCCGCGAGGTGCTCAGGTACAACGTGCCGCCATCGGCGCCGCCCAGGGCGGGGCAGGTGGGATGCTTGACCGGCAGGGCGACACGCCGCTCGACGCTGCCGTCGGGGCGGTAGCGCACCACCTGCCAGGCGCGCCATTGCGCGTTCCACAGGTGGCCTTCGGCGTCGACGATGGCACCGTCCGGCTCGGCGCCGGCATGGTCCAGTTCGGCGAACACGCGGCTGTTGGCGGTGTGCGCGGCATCCGGGTCGTAGTCGCAGCACAGGATGCGCGGCTGCACCGAGTCGCAGTAGTACAGGGTGCGGCCGTCGGCGCTGAAGCAGATCGCGTTGGGAATGGCCACGCCCGGCAACGGCAAACGGCGCAGGCCGTGGCGCGCCGACCACTGGTAGAAGCTGCCGACCGGCGCCTGGTCCTCGCGTTCGCTCATGGTGCCGAACACGAAGTTGCCGTGGCGATCGGCGCGGCCGTCGTTGCTGCGGGTGTCGTCGCGCTCCGGTTCCACGTCCGCCAGGTGCTGCAGCGGCAACGCGCCGTCTGTCTCGGCCGCGGCGTCCGGATCGGCGGCGTACACGCCCTTGGCCAGCGCCAGCAGCAGGCGGCCGTCGTCGAACAGGCCCAGGCAGCCGGGACGATCGGGCAGATCCCAGTGTCGGCTGACATTACTGGCGGGATCGTGGCGCCACAGGCGGCGGCCACTGATGTCGACCCAGAACAGCACGCCGCGGCGCTCGCACCACAGCATGCCCTCACCATGCGCACAGCGGCTGTCCACCGCCAGCGTGGCGGTGTGGCGGGGCGGAAGAGAGGTGTTCATCGGCTCACCACTCGGCGATGCTGCCGTCGGCGTGACGCCAGATGGGGTTGTGCCAGTCGGGTGGGTTGGCGTTGGCATGGCGCAGGCGCTCCTCGTCGATCTCCACGCCGAGGCCCGGTTTGGGCAATGCGGCGATGCTGCCGCCATTGTCGCAGGCGAAGTCGTCCTTGTTGAGCACGTAGTCGAGCAGGTCGGCGCCTTCGTTGTAGTGGATGCCGATGCTCTGTTCCTGCAGCACCGCGTTGTGCGAGACGAAATCCACCTGCAGGCAGGCGGCCAGCGCCACCGGGCCGAGCGGGCAGTGCGGCGCCAGGCCGACCTCGTAGGCCTCGGCCATGCTGGCGATCTTCAGGCATTCGGTGATGCCGCCGGCGTGCGAGAGGTCCGGCTGCAGCAGCGAGAGGCCGCCGGCCTGCAGCACCGGCTTGAAGTCGAAGCGCGAGAACATGCGCTCGCCGGCCGCCAGCGGGATCGGCGTGGACGCGGCCAGCCGCGGGTAGTACTCGGCCTGCTCGGGCAGCACCGGCTCCTCGACGAACAGCGGCTTGAACGGCTCCAGTTCGCGCAGCAGCACCCGCGCCATCGGCGCGGCAACGCGGCCGTGGAAGTCGATGCCGAAGTCGATGGCGGTGCCGAACGCCTCGCGGATCTGCGCCACCTTGGCCACCGCCGCATCCACCGCGCGCGGGCCGTCGATCAGCTTCATTTCCTCGGTGCCGTTGAACTTGAAGGTGTCGAAGCCGAGGTCGCGGTAGCCCTGGATCTGCGCGATGATCGCTGCCGGGCGGTCGCCGCCGACCCAGCGGTAGGTCTTCATGCGGTCGCGCACGCGCCCGCCGAGCAGTTCGTACACCGGCACGCACAGTGCCTTGCCCTTGATGTCCCACAGCGCCTGGTCGATGCCGGCGATGGCGCTCATCAGGATCGGGCCGCCCCGGTAGAAGCCGCCGCGGTAGAGCATCTGCCAGATGTCGTTGATCCGCGCCGGGTCCTTGCCGATCAGGCTGTCGCCGAGTTCGCGCACCGCGGCCTCGACGCTGCGCGCGCGGCCTTCGATGACCGGCTCGCCCCAGCCGGTGATGCCCTCGTCGGTCTCGATCTTCAGGAACAGCCAG
Source organism: Xanthomonas sp. SHU 308 (assembly GCF_000364645.1). Lineage (NCBI taxonomy): Bacteria > Pseudomonadati > Pseudomonadota > Gammaproteobacteria > Lysobacterales > Lysobacteraceae > Xanthomonas > Xanthomonas sp. SHU 308. Next base: position 10,103 of record NZ_AQOK01000648.1, read on the forward strand.
CGCGGCGCGGCGTGGTAGGTGGTGAGGCGGACGATCTTCATGCGCGGTCCAGATAGGCGTGGCGGAAGGCGGCGGCGTGCGCCTGGGTCTGTGCGAGCGACTGGCCGGGGCGGTACAACTCGCCGCCGATGCCGGCGCCGATCGCGCCCGCGCCGAGGTAGTCGTGCAGGGTCTCGGTGTTGACGCCGCCGACCACGAACAGCGGCACCTGCGCCGGCAGCACCGCGCGCAGGGCGCGCAAGTGGCCGGGGCCGTAGGTGGCGGCGGGGAACAGCTTGAGCATCTGCGCGCCGGCATCCAGCGCGTCGAACGCCTCGGTGGCGGTGGCGAAGCCGGCCACCACCTGCAGGCCGCGCGCCACCGCGTGGCGGATCACCGGCGGGCGCGTGTTGGGGGTGACGATGAAGCGTGCGCCCAGATCGGCCAGGGCGTCGACGTCGCCGATCTGCAGCACGGTGCCGCCGCCGATCCAGCAGCGCTGCCCGAACGCCTGCGCGGCCGGGCCGATGCTGTCGGGCCAGCGCGGCGAGTTGAGCGGGATCTCGATCGCGTCGTAGCCGGCATCGGCCAGCGCCCCGACGTGCGCCAGTGCGTCCTCGGGAGTGAGACCGCGCAGGATCGCGATCAGCGGGAGTCGGAACGGGGAGGCGGCGGACATCGGAATACCTGGCGGAAATGACGGTGACGGAGGCGCCCGGCCAGCGCGGCGCAGCGGCGGGACCGGACGGCGGGGCCGCTGCAGTCCGCGCCATGCGTCGGCGCGCTGGCCCCACCCGACGGCCTCCGCAGCCGGCGGGCAGGTGCCCGACGACGGCGACGCCAGCGGGGGCGCGATGGGCCGTAGCCTGCGCGCGTGAGCTATGCTCTGCAAATGAAATTTTAGGCATATTCTATTCCGCCGCCGAATACGCGGCTCCGCTCCCCCAGGACGCCTGCCCACGATGAATGCCTCTGCCAATCCCTGGTTCAACGCCGCGCGCTTGAAGACCCGGCATCTGTTGTTGCTGCTGCAGTTGCACGAGCACCGTTCGGTGCTGCGCGCCGCCGAGGCAGCCAGCATGACCCAGCCGGCGGCGTCCAAGCTGCTGGCGGAAATGGAGGACCTGCTGGGGGTGAAGCTGTTCGAGCGCCACGCGCGCGGGGTCGAGCCGACCTGGTACGGGCAGGTGCTGATCCGCCGCGCACGCGCGGCGATGTCGGAGATCGGCCGTGCCCAGGAAGAGATCGCCGCACTGTGCGAAGGGCGCATGGGCCAGGTCTCGATCGGCACCGTGGTCAATCCGGGCACCAACCTGGTGCCGCAGGCCATCGCCGAGGTCAAGCGCGAGTTCCCCGGCATCCTGGTGCGGGTGGAGATGGACTACAGCCGGCCGCTGGTGGCCAAGCTGCTTGACGGCCAGCTCGACATCGTGATCGGGCGCATCCTCGGGCCCTATGGTGCGGAGGCGCTGGAATTCGAGCCGCTGGCCGACGAGCCGCATTCGGTGATCGCGCGCGCCGGCCACCCGCTGTCCACCCGCGCCGACCTGCGCCATGCCGACCTGGCCCGCTACGGCTGGGTGCTGCCGCCGGCCGACAGCGTGCTGCGCGCGCGCCTGGACGCGATGTTCCTGGAGCACGCGGTGCCGGCGCCGCAGAACGTCATCGAGACCTCGTCGCTGCCGGTGATGACCAGCCTGCTGCGCGGCAGCGACCTGCTGGCCGCGCTGCCGGCCGAGGCGGTGGCGCCGTATGTACAGGCCAAGCTGCTGACGGTGTTGCCGATCACGCTGGGCGTGCGCATGGAATCGTTCGGCATCGTGCGCCGCCGCGACTATCTGTTGCCGCCTGGCGCCGAACGCGTGTTGCTGGCGCTGCGCAATGCGGCCAAGCGGCTGTATCCCGAGCGGGCGGCGAGCGTTTGAACGCCGCCGCGGGCGCTGCACACTGCAAGTGGACTATTTCGTAGACATGCCGTGGTGCGCATCCCGCTAGTCTGGAATCACATAGCTTGACGGGAATTTTTCATTTGTTTCACGCCAAGTGCATTCCTAGTCTCGGCCGATCGCGCTAGCGACCGACCTGCCACTCTGCGCAGCGGCGCCATCCGATACGGCAGCGGCTGAGACCGACGCCGTCACAACTCGCAGGACGGCGCCCTGGTGCGACCGTCGCCCGTGTCTGTGTGCATGTCTCCTGGGAGGGAAACAGCATGGCATCGCAGCATTCTTGTGGTCCGGCGCTGCCGACCGCAGCGTCACGTCGTCCCCGTGTTTTGCCGCGTTCGCTCATCGCGCTGAGCATCGGCCTGCTGCTCAGCGCACAGGCGCTGGCGCAGGAGGCTGAGCCGGCGAGCGCACCGCCTGCCGCGCGCAAGAAAGGCGACCCGGTGACCCAGCTCGATGCGGTCGAGGTCAAGGGCGTGCGCGGCAGCCTGATCAAGTCGCAATCGATCAAGCACGATGCCGAGCAGATCGTCGATTCGGTCAGCGCCGAGGACATCGGCGCGCTGCCGGACCGCAGCGTCACCGAGACCCTGCAGCGGGTCAGCGGCGTGACCATCGATCACTTCATGGCGCGCAACGATCCGGACCACTTCTCGGCCGAAGGCAGCGGGGTGATGATCCGCGGCATGACCCAGGTGCGCGGCGAACTCAACGGCCGCGACAGCTTCAGTGCCGCCAGCGGACGCGGGCTCAGCTTCGAGGACGTGCCGGCCGAACTGATGGCCGGCGTGGACGTGTACAAGAATCCCTCGGCGGAGATCATCGAAGGCGGCCTCGGCGGCACGGTCAACCTGCGCACGCGCATGCCGTTCGACCAGCCGGGCCGGGTCATCGGCTTCACCGCCGACGTCAACTACGGCGACCTGAGCAAGACCTACAAGCCGTCGGGCTCGTTCCTGTTCAGCGATCGCTGGAACACCGGCCTGGGCGAAATGGGCTTCATGCTCGATGTGGCGCACTCGGAACTGGCCACGCGCAGTGACGGCATCCAGGTGGAACCGTTCGTGCGCCGCACCGATCCCGCGCTGCTGGCCGGCACCAGCTTCGACAAGGTGTACGTGCCCGGTGGCGTCAATTGGCGGCAGCTGGAGTTCGAACGCAAGCGCAAGGGCGTGGCGGCCGCCTTCCAGTGGCGGCCCAGTGACGCCACCGACCTCTACGTGCAATACCTGCGCTCGTCTTACGACATGAACTGGCAGGAGCGCGCGGCGTTCTTCAACGACGACACCAACGCCATCGCGCCGGCACCCGGCACCACCTTCACCTACGACGATGCAGGCCGTTTCGTCAGCGGGTCGCCGGCGTCCAGTTCCTGGCGCGGCGACGTCACCGGCAACGACGGCGTGCGCTTCTACACCGACAACCGCTACGCCCGGCAGAGCACCACCACCTCCGATCTGTCCGGCGGCTTCACCCATCGTTTGACCGACCGGCTGACCGTGCGCGGCGACATGCAACTGGTGCAGTCGCAGAGCGACACCCTGGATTTCACCCTGTTCAGTTCGATCTATTTGCCGGGCCTGACCTTCGACCTCAGCGGCACGTATCCCGCAGTGACCCTGGCCGACCCGAGCTACACCGCCGACCCCTCCAATTACTTCTGGAGCGCGGCGATGGATCACCTGGCGAAGAACCGCGGCCGCGAGCTGGCCACACGCTTCGACCTGGAGTACAGCTACGACGACAACCCGTGGCTGCGCACCTTCCGTGCCGGCATCCGTGCCACCGACCGCATCCAGACCAACAAGAATTCCGGCTACAACTGGGGCGTGATCAGCGACAACTGGGCGACCATCCCCGGCACCGCCACCGGCCTGGCCGACCTGGCCAGCTACATGACCGCGTCCTCGTCGCTGTATTCCTTTTCGAACCTGCTGCGCGGCAAGGTGCGCGTGCCCAACAAGCTGTACTTCCCACGCAACAGCGCGGTCAAGGACTATGCCGGCACCTCTGCGCTGATCGAGCAGATCGTCGCGCTGCGCGGCTATGGCTGGGCGCCGGACCAGTACCAGTTGCAGGACACCAACCGCCAGTTCGAACGCACCCAGGCCGCATACATGGTGATGTACTTCGGCAACGACACCGCGCTGGGCGTGCCGGTGGACGGCAACATCGGCGTGCGCGTGGTGCAGACCAGGACCGAGGCCTCGGGCTACGGCCAGTATCCGGACCTGTCCGCCACCTCGGCCTCGGACGCGCTCAAGGCCCAGTACTACGGACAGTACTTCCCGAACGACGCGCGCGGCAGCTACACCGACGTGCTGCCGAGCCTGAACCTGCGCTTCAAGTTCTCCGATGCGCTGCAGCTGCGCCTGGCCGCGTCCAAGGCGATGGCAAGGCCGGACTACACCCAGTTGCAGCCGTATCTGCTGCTGACGGCCACCGTCAACGACGACGGCTCGCTGAAGGACTGGACCGGCTCCGCCGGCAACCCCAACCTCAAGCCGATGAAGGCCGACCAGTACGACGCCGCGCTGGAGTGGTACTTCGACAGCAGCGACATGATGTACCTGACGCTGTTCTACAAGAGCGTCAAGGACTACTTCTCCAACCAGACCGTCACCGAGAACTATGGCGGCCAGGACTTCCTGGTGACGCGTCCGTACAACATGGACAAGGGCCGCATCCGCGGCTTCGAGTACGGTTACACCCAGTTCTTCGATTCGCTGCCGGGCTGGATGAGCGGCTTCGGCGTCAATGCCAACTTCACCTTCGTCGACAGCAGCGGTGGCGTGAACACGGCCACCGATCCCTACACCAAGACCACCGTGACCGGCGTGGCGCTGCCGCTGGAAGGCCTGTCGCGGCGCAGCTACAACCTCGCCGGCATCTACGAGAAGGGTCCGCTGTCGGTGCGCCTGGCCTACAACTGGCGCTCGCGCTACCTGCTGACCGCCAGCGACGTGTCGACCAAGCTGCCGACCTGGTCGGACGACTACGGCCAGCTCGACGGTTCGGTGTTCTATCGGTTCACGCCGCACCTGCAACTGGGCATCCAGGCCAACAACATCACCAACGCGGAGACCAAGGTGCTGATGGGGCCGACCTCCTACAGCGATGGCGAGGTCGACCGGCATCTGTACACGCGCAGCTGGTTCGTCAACGATCGTCGCTACTCGCTGGTGCTGCGCGCCAACTGGTAGGCGCGCAGCCGTCTCCGGCACGCGGTCCGCCTGCGGCGAGGCAGGTGGCCGCGGCCGGCTTTTCCTCCCGACGCAGGAACCGCTTCATGACAAGACCGCTGCATCCCACCGTTCGCCTGGCGCTGCTGGCGCTGGCGTTCGCGTCATGGCCGGCCGCGGCGGAACTGCAACTGCCGTTGCTGTTCGCCGACGGCGCCGTCCTGCAGCGCGATGCACCGATTCCGGTCTGGGGTTGGGCCACGCCTGGCGCACGCATCCAGGCGCGCCTGGACGGTGCCAGCGCCAGTGCGGTCGCGGGCCGCGATGGCCGCTGGCGACTGCAGTTGCCGGCGCATGCGGCCGGTGGCCCGTACGTGCTGGAGGTGCAGGGCGACGGCAGCCAGCGGCGCATCGGCGATGTGCTGATCGGCGACGTGTGGCTGGCCAGCGGCCAGTCCAACATGGAGTGGCCGCTGGCGCAGGCGCGCGACGGCGCGCGCGAAGTGGCGGCGGCGACGGATCCGCAACTGCGCAACTTCAAGGTGCCCAAGGCCTGGTCGGCGCAGCCGCAGCCGCGGCTGCCCGGCGGCAGTTGGGCCGCGGCGACGCCGGCCACCGCCGGCGCGTTCTCGGCGGTGGCGTATTTCTTCGCGCGCGACCTGCGCCACCACACCGGCGTGCCGATCGGCATCATCGACAGCACCTGGGGCGGCAGTGCGATCGAGGCCTGGATGGACGCCGCCTCGCCGGGCGTGGACGCGGCGCAGGTGCGCACGCGCATCGCGCAGATGCAGGCCAAGGACGCACAGGACCTCGGCGAGACCCGGCGGCGCCTGGCGCGCTGGCCACAGCCGACCACCGCGGATGCGGATGCCGGCTGGGCCGCTGCCGATCTGGACGACCGCGACTGGGACCGCCAGCCGCTGCCGGGGCTGTGGGAACAGCATGGCTACGTCGGCATGGACGGCGTCGCCTGGTATCGCAGCACTTTCACCCTCAGTGCAGCTGAAGCCAAGGCCGGCGCCGTCGTGGGCATCGGCCCGGCGGACGATGCCGACACCACCTACGTCAATGGCGTGGAGGTCGGCCATACCGAAGGGCGCTACACCGAGCCGCGCCGCTACCGCGTGCCGCCGGCAGCGCTGCGCGCCGGCGTCAACCACATCGCGATCCGCGTCCTGGATACCGGCGGCTTCGGCGGCATTCCCGGCGATGCGGCGGCGTTCTTCGTGCAGCCCGACGGCGGCCAGCCGCGCTCGCTGGCCGGCGACTGGCGGTTCCGCCCGGCCAAGGTCACGCTGGCCGCCAACGACGACAAGAACCAGGTGCCGACGCTGCTGTACAACGCGATGATCCATCCCCTGCAGCCGTTCCCGGTCAAGGGTGTGATCTGGTACCAGGGCGAGAGCAACGCCTACCCGTATGGCGCGCTGCGCTACCGCGAGCAGTTCGCGTCGCTGATCGGGCGCTGGCGGCAGGAGCGCGGACAGCCGCAGCTGCCGTTCCTGTGGGTACAACTGGCCAACTGGAAGGCCGGCAGCGACCAGGGCGACCTGAGTCCGTGGGCGCAACTGCGTGAATCGCAGACCAGGACGCTGTCGCTGCCGGCGACCGGGCAGGCGGTGACCATCGACATCGGCACGCCGGACAACATCCATCCCCCCAACAAGCAGGACGTGGGGCATCGCCTGGCGCTGGTCGCACGCCACGTCGCCTACGGCGAAACCCTGGTCTACAGCGCGCCGGTGTTCGCGCGCGCCACGTTCGCCGATGGCCAGGCGCGGGTGATGTTCGACTTGATGGGCAGCACCCTGGCGGTGCGTGGCGGCGGCACTGTGCTGCGTGGCTTCGCCCTGGCCGGCGCCGATCGCCGCTTCCATCCGGCGCAGGCGCGGATCGAGGGCGACCAGGTGGTGGTCCGCAGCGACGCGGTGCCGCAGCCGCAGGCACTGCGCTACGCCTGGAGTGAAAACCCCGAGGATGCCAACCTGGTCAACCGCGAGCAGTTGCCGGTGGGCCCGTTCCGCAGCGACGACTGGTGAGGCAGGGCGCCGGCCACGTGCGAAGAACCGGATCGCCGTCTCGCGCGTTGCGCGCCGCATGGTGGCTGCCTGTCCTGCTGTCGCTGCTGCTGAGCGGCTGCCAGGCCGCGTCGGATGCACCGTCGGCGGAGACGCGCACGCCCGCTGCCGCGACATCGGCGCCGGCCCAGGCACCGATCCCGCGCCTGGTCAGCACCGGCGGCCGCCACGCGCTGTTGGTCGACGGCGCGCCGTTTCTGATCCTTGGCGCGCAGGTCAACAATTCCAGCAACTATCCGGCGGCGCTGGCGCAGGTGTGGCCGGCCATCCGCGCGCTGGGGCCGAACACCGTGCAGGTGCCGATCGCCTGGGAGCAGGTGGAACCGGAAGAGGGCCGCTTCGATTTCTCCTTCGTCGATACCCTGCTGGCGCAGGCGCGCACGCAGCGGGTGCGGCTGGTGTTGCTGTGGTTCGGCACCTGGAAGAACAACGGCCCCAACTACGCGCCGCACTGGGTCAAGACCGACGATGCGCGCTTCCCTCGGGTGGTCGCGCGCGACGGGCGGCGCCTGGGTTCGCTGTCGCCGCTGGCGCCGGCCACGCTGGAGGCTGATCGCAAAGCGTTCGTCGCCTTCATGCGGCATCTGCGCCAGGCCGATCCGCAGCGCACCGTGATCATGGTGCAGGCGGAGAACGAGCCGGGCACCTACGGCAGCGCGCGCGACTTCTCGCCGATGGCGCAGCGCGTGTTCGACGGCCCGGTGCCACAGGCGCTGCTGCAGCGGCTCGGCAAGTCGCCGGGTAGCTGGGCGCAGGTGTTCGGCGCCGAGGCCGACGAGATCTTCCATGCCTGGCACATCGCGCACTTCATCGACCGCGTCGCCGAGGCCGGCAAGGCCGCGTATCCCTTGCCGATCTACGTCAATGCGGCGTTGCGCGGCCCGTTCAATCCCGGCCAGCCCGGGCAGTACGCCAGCGGCGGCCCCACCGACAATGTGCTGGACGTGTGGAAGGCGGCGGCCCCGCACATCGACCTGCTGGCGCCGGACATCTACATGCCCGAGTACCCGCTGTACACCACGGTGCTGCAGCGCTACGCACGCCCCGACAACGCGCTGTTCGTCGCCGAGACCGGCAACCGCCCCGAGTACGCGCGCTACCTGTATCCGGCGCTGGGCCACGACGGCATCGGCTGGTCGACCTTCGGCATCGACTACAGCGGCTACTCCAACGATCCGCTCGGTGCCAAGCGCGTGGATGCGCAGGCGCTGGCGCCGTTCGCGCTGGGCTATCGCGCGGTGGGCATGGGCATGCGCGTGTTCGCCCGCGCCGCGGCCGCCGGCAAGCTGCACGGCACCGCCGAGGCGCCGGGCCAGGCGGTGCAGGAACTGCCGCTCAACGCGCGCTGGAGCGCCACCGTCACCTACGGCGTGCCGCAGTTCTGGTTCCAGGGCGAGCCGCCCGGCAATCCCGCGCCGATCGGCGCGGCGCTGATCGCCGAACTCGGCCCGGACACCTTCCTGATCACCGCCCAGCACGCGCGGGTGACCCTGCATCCGGCCAGCGCCGCGACCGCCAACATGCTCTACGACCGGGTCGAGGAGGGCGTGTACGACGGCGAGCAGTGGCGGTTCCGGCGCAACTGGAACGGCGATCAGGCCGATTACGGACTCAACTTTTCCGACGTGCCGCAATTGCTGCGCGTCACCCTGGCGACCTATTGACGACGCGGCGGCGCCAGGCGCGCCGTGCCGCGTGACTTTCCAAGGGAGTGAACATGCACCACGCCAACCGTTGCCTGCCGCCTTCGTTGCCACGCCTGTTGGCGCTGGCGTTGCTCGCGGTCGCCGCGTCCGCCGCCGCGCAGCAGGTGACCCGCGATGCCGATGGCGTCACCGTGCATCCCAGCACCAGGGGCGCGGCGCCGGTACGCCTGCAGGTGATCGACCGCGGCATCGTCCGGGTCAGTGCCGATCCGACCGGCGCATTCCAGCGCACACCCAGCCTGATGCGGGTGCCGGTGCAGGGCGACACCGGCTTTACGCTGGAGCAACACGGCGACACGGTGCAGCTCAAGACCGCGCGGATGACCGCGCAGGTGTCCACCGTCGACGGCCATGTCGGCTTCACCGATGCGCAGGGCACGCCGCTGCTGGCGGAAGTGGCGGGCGGGCGCAGCTTCGCGCCGTTGCAGGTCGAGGGCCGCCACTATCTGAGCGTGCGCCAGCGCTTCGTCTCGCCGCCCGACGAGGCCTTCTACGGGTTCGGCCAGCACCAGCAGGGCTGGATGAACCAGAAGGGCCACGACATCGAACTGCTGCAGAGCAATCTCGACATGGCGGCGCCGTACCTCGTGTCCAGCCGCAACTACGGGATCCTCTGGGACAACAACGCGATCACCCGCTTCGGCGATCCGCGCGGGCTGCAGCCGCTGCCGGCGACGCTGCGCCTGTACGACGCGCACGGCAAGCCCGGTGCGCTGACCGCGCACTACGCGATCGACGGCAAGCCGGTGCTGGAGCGTCGCGAAGCCGACATCGACTATCAGTACATCAAGGACCTGGCGAAATTCCCCGCCGCGGCCAAGCCCGGCGACAAGCGCCGCATGCAGGTGCGCTGGGAAGGCCAGATCGAGGCCGAGCGCGGCGGCACGCATACCTTCTCGCTCTACGCCAGCGAGTACGCCAGGCTGTGGGTCGACGGCAAGCTGCTGGTCGACCGCTGGCGGCAGAACTGGAACCCCTGGCACCACGAGTTCGCGCTGCAGCTGCAGCCCGGCCAGAAGCATTCCCTCAAGGTCGAGTGGGACCTGATCGATCCCAGCTACATCGCGCTGCTGCATCGCGACCCGCTGCCGGCGGCCGAAGCCGGCGACCTGTCGCTGTGGTCGGAAGCGGGGCAGATGATCGACTACTACGTCGTCGCCGGCGACAACGCCGACCAGGTCATCGCCGGCTACCGCACGCTGACCGGCAAGGCCGTGTTGCTGCCGAAGTGGGCCTACGGCTTCTGGCAGAGCCGCGAGCGCTACAAGACCCAGGACGAACTGCTCGGCGCGCTGGCCGAGTACCGTCGGCGGCAATTGCCGATCGACAACATCGTGCTCGACTGGTCGTACTGGCCGGAGAACGCCTGGGGCTCGCACGCTTTCGACCGCGCGCGCTTTCCGGATCCGGACGGCATGGTCAAGACGGTGCACGCCAGCCACGCGCAGCTGATGATCTCGGTCTGGCCGAAGTTCTACCCGAGCACGGACCACTACAAGGAACTGGACGCGGCCGGGCACATCTACCGGCGCAATGTCGAGGTGGGCGAACTGGACTGGATCGGCAAGGGCTACACCAACGCCTTCTACGATCCGTACGCGGCCGATGCGCAGGCGATCTACTGGCGGCAGATCGACGAAAAACTCAACCGCAAGGGCATCGATGCCTGGTGGCTGGATGCCGACGAACCCGACGTGCACTCCAACCTGGACATCGCCGAGCGCAAGGCGCGCACCACCCCGACCGCGCTGGGGCCGTCCACCGAGTTCTTCAATGCCTATCCGCTGCCGCACACCCACGGCGTCTATGCCGGCGACCGCGCCGCCGACGGCAAGCGCGTGTTCATCCTCTCGCGCAAAGGCTACGCCGGCATCCAGCGCAACGCCGTGGCGGTGTGGAGCGGCGACATCGCCTCGCGCTGGGAGGACATGCGCGAGCAGATCTCCGCCGGCGTCAACCTGTCGATGTCGGGCCTGCCGAACTGGACCTTCGACATCGGCGGCTTCGCCGCGGAGAAGCGCTACGAAAGCCAGGACCCGGCGCACCTGCCCGAGTGGCGCGAACTCAACACGCGCTGGTTCCAGTTCGGCGCCTTCGTGCCGCTGTTCCGCTCGCACGGCCAGTTCCCGTACCGCGAGATCTGGAACATCGCGCCGGAAGGCACGCCGTACTACGCCAGCATGGCCTACTACAGCCGCCTGCGTTACGCGCTGCTGCCCTACATCTACACGCTCGCTGGCGACACCTATCACCACGACGGGGTGATGATGCGCGGCCTGCCGATGGACTTTCCGCACGACCCCAAGGTCGCCGACATCGACGACGAATACCTGTTCGGCCCGGCGTTCCTGGTCGCGCCGGTGACCCGCTTCGGTGCGACCTCGCGCCAGGTCTACCTGCCGGCAGGCACCGACTGGATCGACTTCAACAGTGGCGCGCGTCACGCCGGCGGCCAGACCATCGACGCCGCCGCGCCGCTGCAGCGCATGCCGCTGTTCGTGCGCGCCGGCGCCATCGTGCCGATGACCCAAGTGCAGCAGTACGTCGACCAGATCCCGGACGCGCCGCTGACCGTGGTGGTCTATACCGGCGCCGACGGCCGCTTCTCGCTGTACGAGGACGACGGCACCGGCTACGGCTACGAGAAGGGCGAGTTCAGCCGCATCCCGCTGCAGTGGGATCAGGCCAGTGGCGTGCTGCGCATCGGCGCGCGCGAGGGGCGCTGGCCGGGCATGCAGGACCGGCGCACCCTCCATGTGCGCTTCGTCGATGGCCCACGCGACGATGCCGGCGCGCTCGAACCCGCGGCCGACGCCAGCGTCGAGTATCGCGGCCAGCCACTGGAGGTGCCGCGCAAGTCGACCGGCCATGCCGTCGCAGCGCGGGCCGGATGAGCCTGGGATGGCGCGCGAGATGGTGCCAGCGTTGGTTGCCCCATGCGGGCGGTCGTGGCGTGCCGACTGGGTCGCGATGCAGCGAAATAGGCGCGCTACGCCCGTACCCTCATTCGCCCCTGCGGGGCACCTTCCCCCTAAAAGGGGGCCATGGTCCCGACGGGAGAAGGAAGGCGAGTTCGCAAGCGACGGTACGACCCAGATGACGGCAAAGAAGCGGCAGCGGCGCGCTTTAGCCCCTCTCCCCCCGGGAGAGGGGTTGGGGTGAGGGTCCGGAGCGCAGCGCTTCATCCGCTCCCTGGGGTACTTCCCCCGAAGCGGGCCATGGTCCATTGGGAGAAGGGATGCATCGAATGCGCAACGGTGCAACATGCGCACGCCTTGCGCGCAGGTTTGATGCAGCGCATCAAGATGGTGCCGTGTGTAGACACATCCTGCGCAGAGTCGAGACCGCGCCAGTCGCCATCGTGTCGCGGATGCGACGGGTCATCACTGCACGCAGTGACATCCGTTGGCTCGATCCTTGTCCCGCTTCTGCATGCGTTGACCGTGAATTGGCTGCAGGGTGGCTGGATCCAATGCGTGCGTGCGCCATCGCCCGGGGCGCGCTGGCAGCGCGCGGCACTCAGCGTCATCATGCGCCGCTGCGTGATGCGTGCGGTGCGCACTACACTCGGCGGTACGGCGGGCGGTCCCCGCACGCCGGCCTTTCTCCTGGAGCGATGATGGAACTGGGTGTGTGCACGATGTGGCGGGTAGGGCAGTGAGTCTGTACATCGGCCTGGACGTGGGCACGCAGAGCGTCAAGCTGCTCGCCTACGATGCCGACAGCCGGCAGGTGGTGGCCACCCACGGCCACGCGCTGGAGCTGATCAGCCGCGACGACGGCACCCGCGAGCAGCAGGCGCAGTGGTGGATCGACGGCATCGTCGCCTGCTTCGCCGCGCTGAGCGCCGAACAGCGGGCGCAGGTGCGGGCCATCGCGGTGTCCGGGCAGCAGCACGGCTTCGTGCCGCTGGACGCGCAGCGCCAGGTCACCGCGCCGGTGAAGCTGTGGTGCGATACCAGCACCCAGCGCGAGTGCGAGGAGATCATGGCGGCGGTCGGCGGCGCCCATCGCTGCGTGGAGCTGGCCGGCAACCCGATCCTGGCTGGCTACACCGCCTCCAAGCTGTCGTGGACGCGCAAGCATCGTCCCGATGCCTACGCGGCAATGACGACGGTGCTGCTGCCGCACGACTACGTTAACTTCTGGCTCACCGGCGAGCGCTACGCCGAGGTCGGCGACGCCTCCGGCAGCGGCTGGCTGGACGTGCGCACCCGGCAGTGGTCGGCGCCGCTGCTGCAGGCGATCGATCCGCAGCGCGACCTGGCCGCGGCGCTGCCGCCGCTGGTGCCGACCGAGACCAGTTTCGTCCTGTCCGCCGCCGCGGCGCAGACGCTGGGCCTGCCGCGCGAGGTGCGCGTGGCCACCGGCGGCGGCGACAACATGATGGCGGCGATCGGCACCGGCAACGTGGTGCCGGGGCGACTGAGCATGAGCCTGGGCACCTCGGGCACGCTGTTCGCCTATGCCGAGCGCCCGGTAGTCGATGCCGAGGCGCGCTGGGCCGCGTTCTGCTCCTCCAGCGGCGGCTGGTTGCCGCTGATCTGCACCATGAACTGCACGGTCGCCACCGAGACCATCGCGCATCTGTTCGGCATCAAGACCGGGCAGGGCGAGGCCTTGCTCGCCACCACCGCGCCCGGCGCCGACGGACTGGTGCTGCTGCCATTCTTCAACGGCGAACGCACCCCGAACCTGCCGGCCGCGCGCGGCTGTCTGACCGGCATGGACCTGCACAACACCACGCCGGCGCATTTCTATCGTGCGGCGATGGAGGGTGCCAGTTACAGCCTGCGCAACGGCTTCGATGCCTTCGTCGATGCCGGACTGCAATTCGATGCGATCTCCTTGACTGGCGGTGGCAGCAACAGCGCCGGCTGGCGCCAGCTCATCGCCGATCTGTTCGGCTTGCCGGTGCACGTGCCGGCGCAGGCCGAGGGCGCGGCGTTCGGCGCGGCGCTGCAGGCGCTGTGGGCCGACGGCTGGGCGCAGGGCGACCGCGCCAGCCTGGCCGACGTGGTGCTGCAGCACCAGCAGGACGACGCAACGCGCTCGGCGCAGCCGGATGCGCAGCGCGGCGCGCAGTACCAGGCGCACTACCAGAGCTTCCAGCGGCATCTGCAGGCCGTCGGCCCGCTGTACGCCGCGTGATTCCCTTTCCCCCGCAACGCACCAGGACTTCGTGATGAGCACTTCCGTCTACACCGGCGCCAAGGAATACTTCCCGGGCATCGGTCGCATCCCGTTCGAAGGCAAGGCCTCGGACAATCCGCTGGCGTTCAAGGTCTACGACGCCGACAAGCGCGTCGGCGACAAGACCATGGCCGAGCACTTGCGCTTCGCCGTGGCCTACTGGCACAGCTTCTGCGGCAACGGCGCCGATCCGTTCGGCCCCGGCACCCGCGCCTATCCCTGGGACGCCGGCAGCGATGCGCTGGGCCGCGCCGAGGCCAAGGCCGATGCCGCGTTCGAGTTCTTCACCAAGCTCGGCGTGCCGTACTACTGCTTCCACGACGTGGATCTGGCGCCGGACGCCGAGGACGTCGGCCAGTACGAAAAGAACCTCAAGCACATGGTCGGCATCGCCAGGCAGCGCCAGGCCGACACCGGGGTCAAGCTGCTGTGGGGCACCGCCAACCTGTTCTCGCACCCGCGCTACATGAACGGTGCGGCGACCAATCCGGACTTCGACGTGGTCGCGCGCGCGGCGGTGCAGGTCAAGGCCGCGCTGGAGGCGACGGTGGAACTGGGCGGCGAGAACTACGTGTTCTGGGGCGGCCGCGAAGGCTACGCCTGCCTGCACAACACGCAGATGCGACGCGAGCAGGAGCACCTGGCGCGATTCCTGACCCTGGCCCGCGACTACGGGCGCAGCATCGGCTTCAAGGGCAATTTCCTGATCGAGCCCAAGCCGATGGAGCCGATGAAGCACCAGTACGACTTCGACAGCGCCACCGTGGTCGGCTTCCTGCGCCAGCATGGGCTGGACAAGGATTTCAAGCTCAACATCGAGGCCAACCACGCCACCCTGTCCGGGCACAGCTTCGAACACGACCTGCAGGTGGCCAGCGACGCCGGCCTGCTCGGCAGCATCGACGCCAACCGCGGCAATCCGCAGAACGGCTGGGACACCGACCAGTTCCCGGTCGACCTGTACGACACCGTGGGCGCGATGCTGGTGGTGCTGCGGCAGGGCGGGCTGGCCCCGGGCGGGCTCAACTTCGACGCCAAGGTGCGCCGCGAGTCGTCCGATCCGCAGGACCTGTTCATCGCCCACATCGGCGGCATGGACGCGTTCGCGCGCGGCCTGGAAGTCGCGCACGCGTTGCTCACGACCTCGCCGCTGGAGCAGTGGCGCCGCGAGCGCTACGCCAGCTTCGACAGCGGTGCCGGCGCGGCCTTCGCCGCCGGCACGAGCACGCTGGCCGACCTGGCCGCGCACGCTGCGCAGGCCGGCGAGCCGACCCAGCGCAGCGGCCGCCAGGAAGCCTACGAGAACCTGATCAACCAGTACCTGCTGCGTTGAACCGGTGCGCGGCGGCGGCCCGGTGCCGCCGCCGCGCATGCTGCTCCCGCGCGCCGGCCGTCTTCCTCTTGCACGCCACCAGGTGAACCCATGTCCAGTGTTCCGATCGATCGCCACGCCGATGCCGGCGAGAACACCCGCCTCATCATCCTGATCAGCTGCGTCGCCACCATCGGCGGCTTCCTGTTCGGTTTCGACAGCGGCGTCATCAACGGTACCGTCGATGGCCTCAAGCAGACCTTCCAGTCCAGTTCCGCCGGCACTGGCTTCGAGGTCGCCTCGATGCTGCTGGGCTGCGCGATCGGCGCGTTCCTGGCCGGTTCGCTGGCCGATCGCTGGGGCCGGCGCACGGTGCTGATCGTCTCGGCGGCGCTGTTCCTGCTGTCGGCGTTGGGCGCCGGCGCGGCGCACAACTCGGCGGTGTTCGTGCTGGCGCGGATGATGGGCGGTTTCGCGGTGGGCGCGGCCAGCGTGATGTCGCCGGCCTACATCGCCGAGGTCGCCTCGGCGCGCTACCGCGGGCGCCTGGCCACGGTGCAGCAGATCGCCATCATCGGCGGGCTGTTCTGCGCCTTCCTCAGCAACTATCTGCTGGCCAAGGCCGCCGGCGCGTCCACCGAGGCGCTGTGGCTGGGCCAGCCGGCCTGGCGCTGGATGTTCTGGATGCAGGCGCTGCCGTCCACCGCGTTCCTGCTGCTGTTGCTGGCGATTCCGGAGAGCCCGCGCTTCCTGGTGGTGCAGGGTCGCCGCGAGCAGGCGCTGGCGGTGCTGACCCGGCTGTACGGCGCCAACACGGCGCAGGCCAAGCTGACCGAAATCTCCGCCTCGCTGTCGGCCGACCAGCACACGCCGCGGCTGTCGGACCTGGTCAGCAAGGTCACCGGCAAGATCCGCCCGATCGTGTGGATCGGCATCGGCCTGGCCACCTTCCAGCAACTGGTCGGCATCAACGTGGTGTTCTACTACGGCGCGGTGCTGTGGCAGGCGGTGGGTTTCTCCGAGAGCGATGCGTTGTTGATCAACGTGCTGTCCGGTGCGTTGAGCATCGGTGCCTGCCTGATCACCGTGGTGTTGATCGACCGGGTCGGGCGCAAGCCGCTGTTGTGGATCGGCTCCCCCCG
>NZ_AQOK01000649.1:0-9692 GCF_000364645.1 Xanthomonas sp. SHU 308
GGCGGTGTCGCTGGCGCTGGTCACCATCGCCTTCGCCAGCGCCTCGCTGGATGCGGCCGGCAAGCTGGCGCTGTCGCCGGGCATGGGCCGGCTGGCGTTGATCGCCGCCAACGTCTACGTGGTCTTCTTCAACATGTCCTGGGGCCCGGTGATGTGGGTGATGCTGGGCGAGATGTTCCCCAACCAGATCCGCGGCTCCGGCCTGGCGGTGGCCGGCGCGGCGCAGTGGATGTCCAACTTCGCCATCACCGTTACCTTCCCGGTCCTGCTCGGCAGCATCGGCCTGGCCGGCGCCTACGGCATCTACACCGTCGCCGCGTTCCTGTCGGTGTTCTTCGTGCTGCGCTACGTGTACGAGACCAAGGGCAAGGAACTGGAACAGATGCAGGGCTGAGGCCGATACGCACGCGCGTGCTGCGCGCGTGCCATCGCTGGATCGGTGTGTCTGTAGCCCGGCGGCTGAAGGTATTGCCGGATCGGTGGTGGCGCTGCGCGTGTCGTACCCTCACCCCAACCCCTCTCCCGGTGGGAGAGGGGCTCCGGTGGGAGAGGGGCTTTGGCCTTTACCTTCTCCCGCCGGGACCATGGCCTCCTTTTCGGGGGAAGGTGCCCCGCAGGGGCGGATGAGGGTCTGGGCGAATCCTTGTGAGCAGATCCGCGCAGCCCATAGGGATTCATTGATTCCTGAGGTGTGCGAAGGGCGGTCCCATCGGTGTGCGCTTGTTGTGTTACTTTATAACAATTGTCACTCCGCCTTGCTTGCCGTCCCTCGCTCCCTCGCTCCCTTGCCGCTCCCGTCGATCCGATGAACCTGCAGATCTCCCCGCCGTTGCCCGATGTCGCCGCCGACGAACCTTCGCAGATCGCCGCTCCCCTGAACTGGGTGGGCATGGACGGCATCGCGCTGCCGATCTGCCTGGAGGCGGGCCAGGGCGCGATGCCCGCTCACGTGCCGGCGCAGGCCGCGCTCGCCGTCGACCTGCCGTCGGCGCAGGTCAAGGGCATTCATATGTCGCGGCTGTACCGCCTGCTCGACGAGTGCGCGCAGCAGCCGCTGTCGCCGTCGCGGCTGTCGCAGTTGCTGCGGGCGATGGTGCATAGCCACGCCGACTGCGCCTCGACCGCGGCGCGGGTGTCGCTGCGCTTGGAACTGCTGCGTCGCAGCCCGGCACTGCGCAGCCCGGAACTGGCCGGATGGCGGGCGTATCCGCTGCGGATCGACGCCGAGCTGCGTGGCGGCGTGGTCCGGCTCGGACTCGGCGTGGATCTGCTGTATTCCTCGACCTGCCCGTGTTCGGCGGCGCTGGCGCGGCAACTGCTCAGCGAGGCCTTCGTGCAGCAGCACCCGGAACAGGCCTCGCTATCGCGGGAGGCGGTGGCGGACTGGCTGCTCCGGCACGGCAGTCACGCCACCCCGCATAGCCAGCGCAGCGTGGCCTCGGTGCGGGTCGGCGTGTCGGTGCGCGCGGTGCGCTTCGACGCGGAGGGCGTGATCGCGCTGGCCGAGCAGGCCCTGGCCACGCCGGTGCAGGCGGCGGTGCGGCGCGCCGACGAACAGGCGTTCGCGCGCCGCAACGGCGAGAACCTGATGTACGTGGAGGACGCCGCGCGCCGCCTGCAGCAGGCGCTGGGTGCGCGCTACGCCGAGGTGCAGGTACAGGTGCGGCATCTGGAGAGCCTGCATGCGCACGATGCGGTGGCGGAGACCGCATCGGCGCCGGTGGCGGTCATGGCCGGGGAGGCCGCCCCTGACTTGGCGCAGGCCTGACCGCGGCCTGCGGATGGTCGGTACGTGCGCACTGATGCCGACCGGATCGCGCACGTCGCCCGGGCCACCTCGGCGTTCCGGGTATGCTTGGGTCGGCGTGCCGGCGTCTGCAGCCGTCTGGCCGAGGGCGATCGACACCCGCGCAACCAGGAATGAGACGCGTCGGGCCGTGGCCGGCGCCGAAACGCAAAAAACCCCGCCAAGGCGGGGTTTTTGCTGTGTCGCGCTGCAGCCGAGGCGAGGATGGCGCTCCCTAGGGGACTCGAACCCCTGTTTTAGCCTTGAGAGGGCCACGTCCTAACCACTAGACGAAGGGAGCGTTGGTCGCGTCGATTGCAGCGCGCTAGTATATGGGTCTCGCCGCCCTTCGGCAATCCCGCAACCCGATACGGAAGCGCCATCATCAATCCGCCAGTTCCATCGCCATTCACCCTGCGCGCGATCCCGCGCGATCAGCACCCCATCTCGCGCAAGGACATCAGCCCCAACGCCCTGCGCGTGCTGTACCGGCTGCGCGAGGCCGGCTTCGGCGCGTATCTGGTCGGCGGCGCGGTCCGCGATCTGCTGGTCCAGGTCCAGCCCAAGGACTTCGACGTCGCCACCGACGCCACCCCCGAGCAGGTCAAGCAGTTATTCCGCAACTGCCGCCTGATCGGCCGCCGCTTCCGCCTGGCGCACGTGGTCTACGGCCGCGAGATCATCGAGGTCGCCACCTTCCGCGCCAATGTCGACGACGGCAGCGGCGACCGCGAGGTGGACAACGGCCGCCTGGTCCGCGACAACGTCTACGGCAGCATCGAGGACGATGCGGTGCGCCGCGACTTCACCTGCAACGCCTTGTACTACGCCATCGAGGACTTCTCGGTGCGCGACTATGTCGGCGGCTTCGAGGATGTGCAGGCGCGGCTGATGAAGCTGATCGGCGACCCCGAGCAGCGCTACCGGGAAGACCCGGTGCGCATGCTGCGTGCGGTACGCCTGGCGGCCAAGCTCGATTTCGAGATCGAGGCCGGCACCGCCGAGCCGATCCCGCGGCTGGCCGGGCTGCTGGCCGAGGCCGCGCCGGCGCGGCTGTTCGAGGAAGTGCTCAAGCTGTTCCTGTCCGGCCATGGCGTGGCCAGCTTCGAGGGCCTGGAGCGGCACGGCCTGCTCGCCGCGCTGTTCCCGGAGAGCGCGGCGGCGCTGCGCTCCAACCGCAGCGGCGCGCTGCGGCGGATGCTGATCGAGGGCCTGCGCAACACCGACAACCGCGTCGCCAACGACGAGCCGGTGTCGCCGGCGTTCCTGTTCGCGCTGCTGCTGTGGCCGGCCTACTGTCGCGCGCTGATGACCCTGCAGAAGCAGGGCATGCAGATGGAGGAGGCGCAACGCCGCGCCGCCGACCGGGTGACCTTGCACCAACTCAGCACCGTGGCGCTGCCGCGGCGTTTCTCGCTGCCGATGCAGGAGATCTGGCTGCTGCAGTCGCGTTTCACCTCGCGCCAGCGCAAGCGGGTAGTGCGCACGCTGTCGCATCCGCGCTTCCGCGCCGCGTTCGATTTCCTGATCGTGCGCCAGTCCGCGTCGGACGAGCACGCGGCCGACATCGCCTATTGGCGCGAACTGCAGCAGCAGCCCGGCTACGCGCCGCCGCCGCGCGGCTTCGATCCGGAGGTGGACTACGCCGGCGACGAGCTTGCGTTCGCGCCGCCGGCCGACAGCGAAGAGACCCCCAAGCGCCGCCGGCGCCGGCGCCGCCGCCCGGACGCCGCCACGCCCGTCGAGTGAGCGCCGCGACACCGGCGCCCGTCCAGGCCTGCATCGGCCTGGGCGGCAACCTCGGCGACGCCCAGGCGACCTTGCGCGCGGCCCTGGCCGCGCTCGACACCCTGCCGCAGACCCGCCTGCTGCGTGCTTCGCAGTTGTACCGCAGCCCGGCCTGGGGCCGCGAGGACCAGCCGGACTTCATCAACGCCGCGGCGCTGGTGACCACCACGCTGCCGGCGCCGGACCTGCTGCAGGCGCTGCTCGACCTGGAACACCGCCACGGCCGCCAGCGCCTGCCCGGCGAGCGTTGGGGCCCGCGTACGCTGGACCTGGATCTGCTGCTGTATGCCGAGGCGGTGATCGACCTGCCGGGGTTGCAGGTGCCGCACCCGTTCCTGCACCAGCGTGCGTTCGTGCTGCTGCCGCTGGCCGAGATCGCCGCCGACGCGGTCATTCCGGGCCATGGAACGGTGCGTGACGCACGCGACCGCATCGAAACCGGCGGGATCGTGCCAATCGGTAGATAATGCTCGGCTCATTACCGCAGCACATGAGCTTATGAGCAGTCACGCCGACAGCAAGCCCTGGACCGTTCCCGCCCTGGCCGAGGCCAAGCGCCGCCAGCAGAAGCTGGTGATGCTGACCGCCTACGACGCCGGCTTCGCGCGAACCTTCGACGCCAACGGCGTGGACCTGATCCTGATCGGCGATTCGCTGGGCATGGTGGTGCAGGGCCACGATTCGACCCTGCCGGTGAGCGTGGACGACATCGCCTACCACACCGCCGCGGTGGCGCGTGTGCTGCAACGCGCGCTGCTGGTGGCCGACCTGCCGTTCCAGTCCGATGCCACCCCCGAGCGCGCGCTGGACGCGTCGACCCGGCTGCTGCAGGCGGGCGCGGAGATGGTCAAGCTGGAGGGCGCCGGCCACAAGCTGGAGGTGATCCGCTTCCTCAGCGAACGCGACATCCCGGTGTGCTCGCACCTGGGCCTGACCCCGCAGTCGGTGCTGACCTTCGGCGGCTACAAGATTCAGGGCCGCGAAGAGGCCGCCGCGGCCAAACTGCTCGCCGACGCCAAGGCGGTCGCCGCGGCCGGCGCCGCGCTGCTGGTACTGGAATGCGTGCCGTCGCCGCTGGCCGCGCGCATCACCGCCGAGATCGACATCCCCACCATCGGCATCGGCGCCGGTCCGGACTGCGATGGCCAGGTGCTGGTGATGCACGACTTCCTCGGCCTGGACAGCGGCCACCGCCGCCCGCGCTTCGTCAAGGATTTCCTGGCCGAAGGCGGTTCCATCGCCGGTGCCGCACGCGCCTACGCCGACGCGGTCCGCGCCGGCACCTTCCCCGACGCCGAACACGCCTACGCCAAATGATCGAGACCGTCACCGACCTGGCGCGACTGCGCGCCATCGTTTCCGGCTGGAAGCGGCAGGGCCTGCGCGTGGCCTTCGTGCCGACCATGGGCAACCTGCATGCCGGGCATTTCTCGCTGGTGATGCTGGCGCGGCAATACGCCGACCGCGTGGTCTCCAGCGTCTTCGTCAATCCGACCCAGTTCGGCCCGAACGAGGACTTCACCCGCTACCCGCGCACGCCCGAGGCCGACACCAGCGGCCTGGAAGGCGCCGGCTGCGACGTGCTGTGGCTGCCGACGGTGGAGAGCATGTATCCGCTGGGCGTGGAGCTGGCGCTGCGCATGCACACTCCGGGCGTCAGCGAGGTGCTGGAAGGCGCCTGCCGGCCCGGCCATTTCGACGGCGTGTGCACCGTGGTCGCGCGCCTGTTCAACCAGGTGCAGCCGGACCTGGCCGCGTTCGGCAAGAAGGACTACCAGCAACTGGCGGTGATCCGGCAGATGGTGGCCGACCTGGCGTTCCCGATCGAGATCCTGGGCGGCGGCATCGTGCGCGAGGCTGACGGCCTGGCGATGAGCTCGCGCAACCAGTACCTGTCGGCGGAGGAGCGGCCGCGCGCGGCGCAGATCCACCGCACCCTGCGGGCGATGCGCGACGGTCACCTGGCTGGGCGCCCGCGCGCCGAGGTGGAGGCGGCGGCGACCGCGCAGCTGCAGGCGGCCGGTTTCGAGGTCGACTACAGCGTGCTGCGCACGCCCGACCTGAGCGAGCCGCAGGATGGCACCGGCCCGCGCGTGGCGCTGATCGCCGCGCGCCTGGGCCGCACCCGTCTGATCGACAACCTGGAATTCTGAGCGCGGCAGGCCGCGGCACCTTCATCGTAGCAGCGGCTTCAGCCGCGACCGGGCTTTCCCGCGATCGCCGGTCGCGGCTGAAGCCGCTCCTGCGACGGTTTGAGGCCGCCTCTCGCCACCGCCACCTAACCCTCGCTGCTAAACTGCGCGTCTTTCCTGACCGCAGTCCCGTGCCATGCAACTGAGCCTGTTGAAGACCAAGATCCACCGCGCCACCGTCACCCATTCCGAGCTGAACTACGAAGGCTCGATCGCCATCGACGGGCTGCTGCTGGACGCGACCGGCATCCGCGAATTCGAGCAGGTGCACATCTGGGACGTCACCAACGGCGCGCGCTTCAGCACCTATGCGATCCGTGCCGACGAGGGCAGCGGCATCATCTCGCTCAACGGCGGCGCCGCGCGCCACGTGCAGGTCGGCGACCTGATCATCATCGCCGCCTTCGCCGGCATGAGCGAAGAGGAAGCCGCGCGCTTCCAGCCGACCCTGGTCTATGTGGACGGCGCCAACAAGATCACCCACACCAACCACAGCATCCCAAAGCAGGCCGCATGACACAGTCCACCGGTTTCGACGCACTGCATTCCCACGCCCAGCGCCTGCGCGGGGCGCGCCTTCCCGACCTGCTGGCGGCCGAACCCGGCCGTGCCGAGACGTTGGCGTTGCAGGTCGGACCGCTGTACTTCAATTTCGCCCGGCAGAAATACGACCGCGCTGCGCTCGACGCGCTGCTGGCGCTGGCGGCCGACCACGACCTGGCCGGCGCCTTCCAGCGCCTGTTCCGTGGCGAGACGGTCAACGTCACCGAAGGCCGCGCCGCGCTGCACACCGCGCTGCGCGGCAACCTCACCGACGCACCAGTGGCCAGCCAGGCCCACGCCAGCGCCCGCGAGGTGCAGCAGCGCATGCGCGCGCTGATCGACGCTCTGGCGCAGACCGAGGTCACCGATATCGTCAGCGTCGGCATCGGCGGCTCCGATCTCGGCCCGCGCCTGGTCGCCGACGCGCTGCGTCCGGTCACCGGCGCGCGCTTCCGCGTGCACTTCGTCTCCAACGTGGACGGCGCGGCGATGCAGCGCACCCTGGCCACGCTGGACCCGGCGCGTACCGCCGGCGTGCTGATCTCCAAGACCTTCGGCACCCAGGAAACCCTGCTCAACGGCCAGATCCTGCGCGACTGGCTGGGCGGCAGCGAGCGCCTGTACGCGGTCAGCGCCAACCCCGAGCGCGCCGCCAAGGCCTTCGACATCGCTGCCGGCCGCGTGCTGCCGATGTGGGACTGGGTCGGCGGCCGCTATTCGCTGTGGTCGGCGGTGGGCTTCCCGATCGCGCTGGCGATCGGCGCCGACGCCTTCGAACAGCTGCTGGAAGGCGCCGCGCAGTTCGACGAGCACGCCCTGAACGCGCCGCTGGAGCGCAACGTGGCCGTGCTGCATGGCCTGACCACGCTGTGGAACCGCAACCTGCTCGGCTACGCGACGCAGGCGGTGATGACCTACGACCAGCGCCTGGCGCTGCTGCCGGCCTACCTGCAGCAGTTGGTGATGGAGAGCCTGGGCAAGCGCGTGCGCCTGGACGGCAGCCCGGTCGAGGCCGACACCGTGCCGGTGTGGTGGGGCGGCGCCGGCACCGACGTGCAGCACAGCTTCTTCCAGGCGCTGCACCAGGGCACCAGCATCGTGCCGGCCGACTTCATCGGCTGCATCCGCAACGACGACCCGTACACCGTCAACCACCAGGCGCTGCTGGCCAACCTGCTGGCGCAGACCGAAGCGCTGGCGAACGGGCAGGGCAGCGACGATCCGGCCCGCGACTATCCCGGCGGCCGCCCGAGCACGTTGATCCTGCTCGACGCGCTGACCCCGCAGGCGCTGGGCGCGCTGATCGCGATGTACGAGCACAGCGTGTACGTGCAGTCGGTGGTCTGGGGCATCAACGCCTTCGACCAGTTCGGCGTGGAACTGGGCAAGCAGCTGGCGAGCCAGTTGCTGCCGGCGCTGCAGGGCCAGTCCACCGAGATCGCCGACCCGGTGACGCGCGCGGTGCTGGCGCGGTTGCAGGGCTGACGCGAAGCAGCCTCCGATCGCGCGAGCTTGAGCGGCTCGCGCGATCGGTCGCCACGCTGCATACCGCGCCCTAGACCTCGTCCAGGCGCAGCCCGACCGGGTCGCCAGTGAGATAGCCCACCGCGGCGCCGTAGCGGTCCTTGTAGTTGGCTCGGACCAGCGGATCCAACTGCGCCTTGACCTTGTCGTGCAGCGGGCTTTCCCAGTCGCCGGGGTGCTGGAAGTTGCTCATCACGTAGGTCCAGCCGTGGATTTCGTCGACCGCGTGCAGGCCGGTGGATTCGGCCCCGGCCGGCACCGACAGCAGACGCGACAGCTTGCCGGTGTCGACGTTGTAGGCCCACAGGAAGTTGTTCACGTGCATGGCGCTGTCCTCGCCGATGAACAGCGTGCGCAGGCGTTGCGAGAACTTGATGTTGTCCGGATTGGCGATGCGCTCCGGGTCGGCCAGATTGCCCAGCGCGTCGGCCGCTGGCAGGTCGCGGCCGGTCAGCGCGGGCGGCGCGCTCATCGACACCGGTACCCAGTCGCTGCGGATCGGCTGGCCGAGATGGTCGCGCTGGCCGCCGCGCAATGGCAGCGCATAGATCGCGCCGGCGGTCGGGCCTTGCACGCGGATGTCGCCGGAGCCATCGAGCATGCTGCCCTGGATGTAGGACATCGCCGAGTAGGCGATGCGATCGCGCGTGTCGACCGTGGTGCCTTCCATCTTGGTGAAGCCCAGGCTGCCGCCGACCAGCGCGGCGTAGCGGTGGGTTTCCAGGAAGGCGGCGGCCTGTTCCATGCCCGGGCGCAGCCGCACCCAGTTGAAGCCGCCGCTGTAGGGAATGCGGGTGTAGCTGGGGTCGCCCGGATCGCGCGTGGCCACGTCCATGATGTCGCCGATGCGCAGCACGTCTGCCATCGCTTCGATCTCGTCGCTGCTGGCGTGGCCCAGGCGGATCCAGTCCAGGGTGGCCGCGCCGGGGCCGCTGGCCGAGCGCTGCCGCCACTTCGCCACGTACAGAGTGCCGCTGGACAGGTCGCACTCGCGGTCGGCGACAAACAGGAACAGGCCGCCGTTGCTGGCGTCGTCGCCCATCAGCACGGTGCGCCGGTCCGGCATCACCTGCACCAGTTCGTGCGAGATGCGGCCCAGGCAGTAGTGCTTGCGGATGCTGCCGCTGCCGTCGGCGTGCACGGTCACTTCCGGCAGGTGCCCGTAGTGATACGGATTGGCGCGCGTGGCGTCGCCGTAGAGGTGTTCGCTGAAGCGCTGGAACTGGGTGTTGCCGGCGATGCTGGCGGCATCGGGTTCGTACTCCTCGCTGGACAGGTGCGTGTTCCAGGGCGAGAGGCTGGCGCCGCAGGTGGTCCACAGGCCGTGCACCGCCGAGGTGTCGACGTTGTGGTACTTGACCAGACGCAGGTGGCCGCTGCGCGGGTCCTGGTCCAGGGTCAGCACCGCGATCGGCGCCGGCAGCTGGCGATAGGTGCCGTTGCCGGCGAGATCGCGCGTGGTGTACTCGAACTGCACCACCGCGAACACCGTATTGCCGCGTACGCCGGGCACGTGCGCGTGCGGCAGGGTCAGCAGCGACGAGCCGTCGGGACAATCCGAGAAGAACGGCCGTTCGCTGCCGGGGACCGAGCGGTCCAGAATCGGCCGGTTGTGGATGTCGTAGTAGCCGCCGGCCAGCACGGTGCCGCCGGCGCCGTCGGGGACCTGGTCGCCGGTCAGGAAGAACGGGCGGTAGGCCAGGGCGTACCGCTGGCGGCTGCCATCGTGCAGGATCACATCGACGTGCGAGCGCACGCTGGTGGTGGCCATCGCCGCCGGCTCGGCCAGCGAAGGCGCCGCCATGCCGTCGAAGCTGACCGCGCGCACGCGCGGCCGTGGCGGGCGGCCTGGCCGCGGC
>NZ_AQOK01000650.1:0-307 GCF_000364645.1 Xanthomonas sp. SHU 308
TGTGGCCAGCCGCGGTTACGGCCGCAGCCAGCCGCAGGAGCCGCGCTGGATCGAGCCGGGCACCTCGGCCGAGCAGGGCGGCGACGAGCCGGTACTGATCGCGCGCAAGACCGGCGTGCCGGTGCGGGTGGACCGCGACCGCGTGGCCGCGGCGCGCGCGCTGCTGCAGGCCGGCTGCGACATCGTGGTCTGCGACGACGGCCTGCAGCATTACCGGCTGCAGCGCGACATCGAGATCGAGGTGGTGGACGGCCAGCGCCGCTACGGCAACGGCCGCCTGCTGCCGGCCGGGCCGCTGCGCGAGCCG
>NZ_AQOK01000651.1:0-860 GCF_000364645.1 Xanthomonas sp. SHU 308
TGGCGCGCGGCAACGAATGCGATTTCCGGGTCGTCAACCTGGGCCAGGCCAGCGACAGCGGCGCGCTTGAAGTCGGCTTCGGCGAATGGGCGATGCGCCTGCGCATCGACAGCGCGCAACCGTTGCGCGGCGGCCGTGCGCGGCCATTGCGCAGCTTCGCCGGCCAGCGCGTGCACGCCGTGGCCGGCATCGCCCACCCGCAGCGCTTCTTCGACATGCTGCGCGCGCAGGGCATCGGCGTGGTGCCGCATGCCTTTCCCGACCACCACCAGTACCGCGCCGCGGACCTGGCCTTCGGCAGCGAACTGCCGGTGCTGATGACCGAGAAGGACGCGGTGAAGTGCGCGGCCTTCGTCAACGATTGGTGCTTCAGCGTGCCGCTGGTCGCCGAGCTGCCGGCGGCGTTCTGGATCGGCCTGCTGGATCGGCTGGACAAGCTGCGCGGCCGCGCGGGCGGGACCGGCGACTAGCGGCGCCTCTCAGCACCGGTTTCCGCCGCAATCGCACCGGATCCAGCGTTAGCGGCTTCAGCCGCGACGGGGCGTTCCCGGTCAAGCCCATCGCGGCTGAAGCCGCTCCTACAGGACACTTTCCGTCGTGGAGAGGTGTCCTCGCGGCACACAGCTGCGCGTGGCGCTCGACCAGTCGCGCCGTGCCGACGGCGCGTTCCAGTGTCCGCGCGTACCGCGCTCCCGCCAGCGACCGTCGCACATTCCGCAACTCTCAGCGACGGCACCACGCGTCGCGGCAAGTGCCCTGCGCGACGCGTTCCGCCAGCGGCCGGCGCTAGGCTGTATCGACATTCATTTCAGCCACATTGGGCAGGAAAGCCAAGAAATGCGTTGGCTTGCGATCGAAGC
>NZ_AQOK01000652.1:0-5411 GCF_000364645.1 Xanthomonas sp. SHU 308
TACCTTTTCTTTGCGCGAGCAAAGAAAAGTAACTCGCCGCCAGGCGAAAGCCTTTGCTGTTGCTTCAAGCTTTACTGTTGGATGAGAAGAACCGTAGTAGCGAGCGGCTTCAGCCGCTACGCGCGACGCGCCAGCCTCGCTATGCCCCTGGGACGATGGCCCCCTGCATCGCGGCAGCCGCCGGTCACGGCGTCGGGACTGAAGTCCCTCCCACAACACGTGTCTGCGCGTGACGCATACGTTGGCGATGCCCACCCGTAGGAGCAGCTCCTACGCTCCCAAGACCCCTGAGCAAACCTGCCACCCATCCCAAATCCCATGGCAGCCCCGCCCCCGCTCTGCTAAAGTCCGCGCCCAGCGCTGCCGCGTCCGGCAGCCAGGCACAGCCGCCGCCATGCCTTCAACCGTGAGTCTTTCGGGGGAAGTGGTGTATGCGCGTCGCGCGGTCCGTGTTGTCCTTATGCGTGGTATCCGTCTTGCTGAGCTGGGCGCCGCCAACGCGCGCTGCCGGCGCCGATGCCGCGCCGCCTCCTGATCCCACCACTCTCGACCAGATCGTCGTCACCGGCGAGAAAAGCGGCCGCAGCGTGCAGGACACCACCAGCTCGGTCGCCGTCACCACCGAAGCGCGCATCGAGCAGGAGAACCTGCAGAACGCCTACGAGGTGTTCAACCGCACCGCCAACATGGCCCAGACCTACGGCGATGCCGGCTTCAGCATCCGCGGCATTCGCAACATCGACGGCGGCAGCGATGCGCCGCTGGCCACCATCTACCTGGACGGCGCCGCCCTGCCGTGGAAGGCGATCAGCTGGGCGCCGCTGAGCCTGTGGGACCTGCAGCAGGTGGAAGTCCTGCGCGGCCCGCAGTCCACCCTGCAGGGCGAGAACGCCCTGGCCGGCGCGATCGTCCTGCGCACCGCCGAGCCGACCATGGACTGGCAGGGCAAGCTGCGGGTGCTGGCCTCCGATCCGTCCGACCGCAGCCTGGCCGGTGCGGTCGGCGGCCCGATCGTCGCCGACGAACTGGCATTCCGCGCCTCGGTGGAGCAGCGCAGCTTCGACGGCTACACCTGGAACCTCACCCGCCAGGCCGCCGACGACGCGCAGGTCTCGGCGATCTACCGCGGCAAGCTGCTGTGGACGCCGTCGGCGATCACCGGGCTGAAAGTGCAACTGGGCTACACCCGCTCGCACCGCAACGGGCCGTACATGTACAGCTACGTGCGCACCGATCTGCCCGACTATTTCGGTCACCGCTACACCACCAACAACACCCCGGACCGCACCCGCAGCGACAGCGACATCGTCACCCTGCAGGCCGACTACGCGCTCTCCGACGCCTGGTCGCTGTCCTCGGTCAGCGCCTGGAACAAGGTCACCTCGTCCAGCCTGTGGGACATGGACCATGGCCCGGACAACGCCGGCTACGCGCGGCGCCAGCTCGACGACACCACCGCCTCGCAGGAATTGCGCCTGCACTACGCCGGCGCCGCGGTGCAGGGCCTGCTCGGCGCGTACTGGGCGCGGCACGTGGAAGACAACGACGCGCAACTGCTGAACAACGTCGCCACGCCGACCACCACCATCGCGGGGCTGCTGCGCAGCGCCGGCTTCCCGTCCGCCACCGCCACCGCGATCGCCACCCGCTACGCGCAGGCGCTGCCGGTGATTCCGGTCGACTACGTCAGCGCCAGCCCGACCCGCTCCAGCAACCGCGCGCTGTTCGCTGACGGCCAGTGGCAGGTGGGCAGCGGGTTCTCGCTGCTCGGCGGGTTGCGCTACGACCACCAGCGCTACGCCATGGCCTCCGACACCACCGCGGCCTTCGCCGGCCGCTATCCCGACCCGGCCGCCTTCGCCGCCAGCGGCACCGCGTTGTATCGGGCCATCGTCGCGATCAACCAGGGCGTGGCCGGCATCGTGCGCTCGGCCAACGGCGAGGTGGCCTGGAACACGCGCGACTTCGACGCGCTGCTGCCCAAGCTCGGCGTGCGCTACGACTGGAACCCGGACCTGTCGGCCAGCCTGGTGGTGCAGCGCGGCTACCGCTCCGGCGGCTCCAGCTTCAACTCGGCGCGCAGCCAGGCCTTCCCCTACGACCCGGAATACACCTGGAACTACGAGGCCGCGTTGCGCTCGCAGTGGCTGGACCGGCGCCTGACCCTCAACGCCAACGCCTACTACATCGACTGGAAGGACAAGCAGACCACCGCCTACTTCGGCCTCAACAGCTTCGACTACAACACCGTCAACGCCGGCCGCGCGCATCTGTACGGGGCCGAGCTGGAGGCCAGCCACCGCCCCAGCGAAGCCTTCGACTGGTACGGCTCGCTGGGCTATGCGCGCACCCGCTACGACAGCTTTGCCACCATCGGTGCCTCGGTCATCGACTACGCCGGCCGCGAATTCGCCTACGCGCCGCACTGGACCGCGGCGCTGGGCGCCAACTGGCGCTTCGCCGAGGGCTGGCTGGCCAACCTCAACGCCAGCTTCCGCGACCGCGTCTACACCGACATCGGTGCCGGCGCCGTGCAACTGGCCTCGCGCACCGTGGTCAACGCCAAGTTCGGCTACGAGAACCTGGACTGGAGCGCGTGGATCTTCGCCAACAACCTGCTCGACCGGAACTACGTGCAGTACCGCTGGGCCGCCGATCCGGTCGCGATCCTGGGCGCGCCGCGTGTGGTCGGCATCGGCTTCGAGGCGCGCTGGTGATGCTCGCCTTTGCCACCGCCGCCTATCTGCTCGCCGCCGCGCTGGCGGCGCTGGCGTTCTACCTGGCCACCGCGCACCAGCGGCTGCGTCCGGCCTGGCATCGGCACGCGCGCGCGCTGCGCGTGGCCGGCACGCTGCTGTGCGTGGCGGCGCTGGGTGCGGCGATCGCCGCGCTGGGCGTGTGGGCCGGCGTCTTCGCCGCGTTGAGCGCGACGATGCTGGCGGCGGTGGCCTTGCCGTACCTGGATGCGTGGCGACAATTGCACCAAGGGGCTGGCGATGTGGGCTAGGTGGCTGGCGGCGATCGTGCTCGGCCTGCCGCTGGCGGTGGGCGTCATCGGCTTGTGCGTGCTGCTGTGGCCGGGCGACCTGCAGGTGCACACGCTGCCGTGGCTGTTGCTGGTGTTCCCGCTGTGGGTCGGCGCGATGTCGCTGGCCTTCGTGTTCCGCAGCGGCGCGCGCGCGTGGCTGTGGCTGGGCGCTGCGACCGCACTGTGCTACGTGGCGCTTTACCTGCTCAAGGCCACCCATCTCGTGCAGGTGAGCGCATGAAGGCCGCGACCCTGCGCCAGTTCCTGTCGGCGCACAGCTGGATGGGCCTGCTCGCCGGCATGGCCTTGTTCATCGCCTTCTACGCCGGGGCGATCAACGTGTTCACCCACGACCTGGAGCAGTGGCCGCGCCCGGCCGCGGTGCAGGCCCCGGCGTTGCCGCCGGAGCAGGCCGCGCAGGCGCTGGCCGATGCGGTGCTGGCGCGGCATCCGGCGCTGGCCGAGTCGTACACGCTGATGCTGCCCGGCGAGGGCCGCACGCAGCCGCAGTTGTTCGCGTTCGGGCCGGCCGCGGAGCAGGCCTTCGGCGGCATGGTGCAGTTCCAGCCCGGTGCCGACGGGCAGCCGGTGCAGCTGCCGCAGCGCAGCGGCTTCGTCGCGTTCCTGTACGACCTGCACTTCACTGCCGGGCTGCCGCGCACCTTCGGCACCTACCTGTTCGGTGTGGTCTGCCTGCTGTACGGGGTGGCCCTGGTCAGCGGCGTGGTGCTGTACGCGCCGGTGCTGCTCAAGGACCTGTTCGCGCTACGCCGCGGCCGCAACGTCAAGCGTCTGTGGCAAGACGCGCACAACGCCATCGGCATGCTGTCGCTGCCGTTCCACGTGATCTTCGCCTGGTCCGGCGCGGTGCTGACCCTGGGCGTGCTGCTGCTGGCGCCGTTCCAGTACCTGGTGTTCGACGGCAAGCTGATGCAGGTGCTGCAGCCGGACTTCGAACTGGCGCCGCACGTGCAGCCCGCGCACGTGCCTGCGCCGATGCTGCCGGTGGCCGAGCTGGTGGCACGGGCGCGCGCGGCCAATCCCGGCTTCGTGCCGGAGAGCCTGTCCTTCCACGATGCCGGCGACGCCAATGCGCAGGTGGACCTGTACGGCCACCAGGAGCAGCGCCGGCTCAACACGCTCGGCGGCGTGGCGCTGCGCGTGGCCGACGGCCAGGTGTTGCGGGTGCTGTCGCCGCAGACCATGTCGCCGGGCGTGGCCGCGCTGCGCGGCCTGCAGACCCTGCACTTCGGCGACTACGGGCGCTGGCCGCTGCAGTGGCTGTACTTCCTGCTCGGGCTCGGCGGCGCGTTCCTGTTCTACAGCGGCAACCTGCTGTGGGTGGAAGCGCGGCGCAAGCGCCGCCAGGTCGCGCAGCCGTTGCGCACCCACGTCATGGCGCGGCTGACCACCGGCGTCTGCCTGGGCTGCGTGGCCGGGGTGTCGGCGCTGTTCGTGGCCGCGCGCCTGTTGCCGCCGGGGATGGAGCGCTGGGTGTACTACGCCGTGTTCGCGCTCGGCGTGGCCTGGGCGCTGCTGCGTCCCACCGCGCGCGGCGCCTACGAACTGCTGCTGGCCTGTGCGGTGCTGACCGCGCTGGTGCCGCTGGCCGGGTTGCGCGGCGCCGCCGGCTGGGTGGCGCCGTGGAGCAGCGGGACGCTGCTGGCCATCGACGCCTGCGCGCTGGCGCTGGCCTGGGCCTACTGGCAGATGGCGCGCGCCGCGTATCGCCGCGGGCAGGGCGGCGATCCACACAGCGTGTGGGCGTTCCCGCCGCCGCGCTGACGCTCGCCCTGCCGTGCCAAGGCGGCGCGGCAGGGCGCTGCTGTCACGCAACCGATCGTCCCAAAAGTGGACAATCACGCGCCGGTGCTTTTTCATGGTCTCGACGTGGGCACCGCAGCGTCCGCGCGAAACCGAATCGGGTGACACGATCTGATGTGACCTGATCCGCACTTCGCGCCGCGTTGCCGTCGACAGGGGACTGCATGCACGAGCGTTACCAGGAGCCACACGACGCACCGCCGGGCGAGGCCTACGCGGCGCAATTGCGCAAGGGATTCGCCGCGCTGCGTTTCGATCCTCCGCTGGAACGGGCGTATCGCCACTACACCGCCGCCACGCTGGGCTTCGCGCAGCGCGTGGCGGCCTCGCTGGGCGTGTTGATCGCGCTGCTGCTGCTGGGCTGGGACGCGGTGCATTTCGGCTGGCGCGGCGGCGGCCTGCTCGGCTATGCGGTGGCGGTGCGCGTGGCGACCCTGCTGGCGTTGCTGTGGGTGGCGGCGGCGATCCATCGCGCCGACACGCACGGCCCTGGCCGCGCCGCGCTGTTGCTGCTGGTCGGCGGCACCGGGCTGGTGCTGTCGAGCATCGGCTAAAAAAA
>NZ_AQOK01000653.1:0-2853 GCF_000364645.1 Xanthomonas sp. SHU 308
CGGTGATGACCCTGGTGATCGTGGCCGGCTTCTTCCCGTTGGGCATGGCGTTGTGGCAGAGCGTGGCGGTGGCGCTGCTGCTGTGCGCGATCAGCGCCGTGGCCGGCCATCTGCTGCTGGAGGGCGCGGCGCACGATGCCTACCTGCGCCTGCAGTGGCTGCTGTGGACCGCGGTGCCGGTCGGTGCGGCCGGCGGCTACCTGCGCGAACACTCGCGCCGCGAAGGCTTCCTGCAGCGGCGGGTACGCGACGACGAGGCCTTGCGTGACGCGCTCACCGGCCTGGGCGACCGCCGCCGCTTCGACGAACACCTGGCGGTGGCGCTGGCCGAGCGCAGGCGCCTGCAGCGCGGGCTGGCGCTGATCCTGGTCGAACTCGACGGCTTCGCCGCGCTGAATCAGCGCAGCGGCGCCGGGGCCGCCGACCGCGCGGTGCTGGAGGTGGCCGAGGCCATGCAATGCCTGCTGCGACCGTTGGATGTGGCCATGCGCATCAGCGCCGACCGCTTCGCGCTGGTGCTGTACGACGCCAGCGGCGCGCACCTGCGGCAGGTGGCGCCGGCGCTGCGCGACATGGTCGAGGTGATGGCGATCGCCCAGGATGCGGCGGACGCGCAGGCGCTGACGGTCAGCGTCGGTGCGCTGCTGGCCACGCCGGAGGACACGCCGGCCACGCTGATGCAGCGCGCCGAGGCGCTGCTGGACGCCGCGCGCGCCGTCGGCAACCGCGTGGTGCTGGCCGAGGACACCGGCTGGTAGCACGGTGATCTGGCGCATCAGCCCTCGCGACCGACGCCGCCGCAGCCGCCGCCATTGTGGGAGGGACTTCAGTCCCGACGCAGCACACCAACCGACCTGGCAAGCGCGCCTCTGCTTTCGACAGGCGCACACGGGTGTTTCGTCACGGCCACGCGCGCCGCGCGCGGCGATCGTGGCGCCGCCTCACAACGTCCCCCGCTGCACGAACGGCACCTGCGCGTAGAGCCGGCGCTCGCCGCCGCGCGGGTCGTGCGCCAGGCGGCTGTCGGTGTCGAACAGCAGGGTTTCGCGCTGGGCCAGCGAGTACGGTGCCCAGCGCGGCAGGCCGGGGTGGTTGGGATCGCCGTGGCGGGCGAAGGCCAGCAACGCTGCGCTCATCGCATCGGCCATGCGCTGCGCGCCGGCGCCGTCGCCGGTGCGCGATCCGGGCTGGCGGATGTTGTCGAACACCAGCGGGATGTCCAGGGTGTGGAAGGCGCCGAACTTGCCGCCGTCCAGTGGCGAACCCCAGTCCAGTTGGTAGACCCAGGTCGGCGCGCCCTGCCGCGCGCGCGCCTCGGCTTCCTCGACCGCGCCGCGCCAGGAGCGGCCGGCGGTGGTGGCGGCGAAGAACACCTCGCTCGGCGTGTAGTGCGGATACAGCCGTCGGTACTCGGCGATCACCACCTGCGGCGACAGGTCCACGTACTGCTCCTGCGCCAGCTTGGCCGGCAGCGCGTCCCAGGTCAGCGCGAAGTTGGCCGGATCGTGGCCGAGGAAGGCGCGGGTCTCGTCGTGGGTGTTGCCGATCACCATCGGGATGCGCGCCGACTGCGGCGGCGCGTCCGGCCAGAACGGATGCCGGTGCAGCACCTGCGCATCCAGCACCGGGCCCAGGTACAGCGCGGTGTCCTCCGCGCGCGATGGATCGCGGATGCGGGTGGCCTCGAGCACGCGCTGCAGCGGCAGCGTGCGCAGCGCGTCCAGTTGCGCTGGCTCCAGCTGCAGGGCTTGCAGCAGCAACTGCGCGCGCTGGCTGGCGGCACGTGGCCCGGCGGCGGTGACCTGTTGCCCGCTCATGGTCCAGGCGCGGTGGAACAGCCCCTGCGCGGCCGGCATCGCCATCAGCGTGGCGATCTTGGCGCCGCCGCCGGACTGGCCGAACACGGTGACGTTGCCGGCATCGCCGCCGAACTCGGCCGCGTGCGCGCGCACCCACTGCAGCGCCTGTACCAGGTCGAGCTGGCCGACGTTGCCGGAGGCGGCATAGGCGTCGCCTCCGAACGGCGCCAGGTACAGATAGCCGAACGCGTTGAGGCGATGATTGACGCTGATCACCACCACGTCGCCGCGCTGGCACAGGCGCACGCCGTCGTACAGCGGGTCGCTGCCGGAGCCGTTGTTGTAGGCGCCGCCGTGGATGTAGAACAGGATCGGACGCTTCGCACCGTCGCGCAGGCCCGGGGTCCAGACGTTGAGGAACAGGCAGTCCTCGCTGACCGGCTCGGACCCGCGCTGCGGCGCCGACGCACCATAGGCGCCGCAGTCGCGCACACCGTGCCAGGGCCGTTCCTGCAGCGCCGGCTGGAAGCGCCGCGGCGCGGTGTCGGCGCCGTAGGGAATGCCCTTGAACACGCACACGCCCTGCTCACGCACGCCACGGATGCGACCGCTGCGGGTGCGCGCCAGCGGCGCCGCCCGCATCGGCACCGAGGCCGGCGCCAGACCGGGCAGCGCGCCGCTCAAGGCCAGCGCGCCGAGCGCGCCGTCGCGCAGAAAGCGGCGGCGGCCATGGTCGTCGGGGGCGGCCGCGTCGGGCACGGTGAGGAGCGGGGCGGGCAGGCGAGGGCGGGCGGTCATGCGTGGACGGTGTCCTGGCTAGGCGGTCGGGGACGCGAGAGGTGTGGCGGCGTGGCCGCGTTTGCGATTGCCTGCGGTCCGGCCGCGTGCGTGGGACGGGCGAGGCGGGCGGTGGCGCTTGGTGGAGAGGTCGCTCACGGACGGGCTCACGGCGTGCCCGCCGGTGGCGGGATCGGCGCGCGGGCGCGCGGATCGTCCTGCACGCTGCGCATCCAGCCCAGCGCCAGTTGCGGCCATGCCGCCAGCGGCAGGGCGG
>NZ_AQOK01000654.1:0-370 GCF_000364645.1 Xanthomonas sp. SHU 308
ATGGGCGAACAGGTGCAGCTCGGCCGGCACCCCGGCCTGGCGCAGCGCCTGGTAGAACAGCAGGCTGTTCTCCTCCGGCACCACCGGATCGTCCTGCGCGTGCACCAGGAAGGTCGGCGGCATGCCGGCATGCACCCGGTTCTGCAGCGAGTAGGCGGCCATGGTCGCCGCGTCCGGATGGCGGCCCAGCAGCCGCAGCCGTGAGCCGGTGTGCGCCGCGGTGCCGCTGCCCATGTCGATGACCGGGTACAGCAGCAACAGGAAATCCGGCCGCGCGCTGACCCGGTCGATCGCATCGCGCGCCGGATACACCACGTCGTCGTAGCGGGTGCCGAGGCTGGCGGCGACGTGGCCGCCGGCCGAGAAGCCG
>NZ_AQOK01000655.1:0-419 GCF_000364645.1 Xanthomonas sp. SHU 308
CCGATGCGCTGAGGATCCACGCCGTAGTCGGCGGCATGCGCGCGGATCAGGCGCAGCGCGCGCTGCGCATCGGCCAGAGGCTGGTCGCGCGCGGCGGCGCCGTCGACCGCTGCGTCGGGAAGCCGGTAACGCAGCACGAACAGGGTGATGCCGGCCTGTTCGGCGAAGATCGGCACCAAGGCCGTGCCTTCCTTGTCCAGCACCACGCGCGCGTAGCCGCCGCCGGGCGCGACCAGCAGCGCGCTGCCGTTCGGCGTCTTCGGCCGGTACACCACCAGATACGGCTGATAGCGGCCGCTGAGCGCGCGATCGGGCAGGGCCGGGTCGTCGCTGCGCTCGACCAGATGCGCGTGCTCGGAGCCGGCCGTCGACCCCGGCGCCGGACCGGGCCACAGCGGCAGCCGCGCCGCCGCCTCGGC
>NZ_AQOK01000656.1:0-1343 GCF_000364645.1 Xanthomonas sp. SHU 308
GCTGGCGGGCGCCGGTGGCGCCGCCGCCGATCCGCTGTAGACGTGGTTGTAGTCGTAATCGCCCTGCGGATCGCGCTCGCGCAGTTGCTGCAGGGCGCGGCGCGTGGACAGGCCCGATGGCACCTGCAGCACCACCAGGCGCAGGCCGAATTCGCCGAAGCTGCGCTGCTCCAGCACGGCGAAGCCGGCCGCCTGCGCCGCCTGCAGCGCGGCCGGGTCCGGCTCCAGCGCCACCACCTGCCCGCGCATCACCACGGCGCCGCCCTCGTCGCGCTCCAGCCCGCGCGGATCGCTGCGCAGCAGCGCCTGCAGGCGTTTCAGCCGCAGCCGTTCGACCTCGCCGCGCGCGTCCTGCAGCGACTCCCCCACCCGATTCATGCCGCCCTGCACGCCCTGGGTGACGTCCTGCACCAGCCCGCCGGCCGACGGCAGCGCCAGCTGCGCCCATGCCGGTGTCGCCACCGCCAGCCATGCCACGGCCATCCAGCGCATTCGTCTGCCCGTCGCCATGCCCCGCTCCGTTGTCCGCCCCTGTTGGCGTGCCACACTAATCCTGCCATCCCGACCCGCGGTGAACGCCGCGCCGCGCCCATGGAAGAAAACCCCTCCGCCGAACGTATCACCGACATGCACGCCGATCCCACGGCCGCCGTCGGCGACGGCATCTGTACCTTGCTGCCGCAGTTGCGGCGCTTCGCGCGTGCCGTCGCGGGCCATCGCGAGGACGCCGACGACCTGCTGCAGATCGCGATCGAGCGCGCGCTGCGCCGCGCCGGGCAATGGCGGCCGGAGACGCCGCTGCAGTACTGGCTGTACGGCATCATCCGCCACGCCTGGATCGACGAGGTGCGGGCGCAGCGGCGACGGCGACAGGTCTTCGTCGATGCCACCGAGGGCGAACACGTCGGCGACACGCCGCTGGAGCGGCAGCAGGACTGGATGGCCGTGCAGGCCGCGATGGCCGGCCTGCCCGAGGAACAACGCCTGGCGATCGCACTGGTGCTGATCGAAGGCCTGTCCTACAAGGATGCCGCGGCGGTGCTGGAGATTCCGCTCGGCACACTCACCAGCCGGCTCGCGCGTGGGCGCGAAGCCCTGCAGGCATCACTGGAGGCGACCGCATGAACACCACGATCGACGCACTCACGCTGCAGGCCTACGCCGACGGCGAACTGGATGCGGCGCAGGCCGCCCAGGTGGAAGCGGCGTTGCGCAGCGACCCGCAGCTGACACAGGCTCTGGAGCGGCTGCGCAGCCTGCAGGCGCGGCTGCGCGCCGGCTTCGCCCCGGTGCTGGACGAAGCGGTGCCCGCGCGCCTGCTCGCCGCCGCGCGTGCACGGCCG
>NZ_AQOK01000657.1:0-694 GCF_000364645.1 Xanthomonas sp. SHU 308
GTGCGCGTGGCCGTCGTGTGGCCGCGCGCGGTGGGCGTCTTACAGCGCGCTGGCTGGGCGCACCTGCAGAACCGCGTTCTCCGCGGTGCAGTCGCCTGCCGGCATCCGCCCGGCCGCGCGGGCGGCGGCGATCTCGCCGCGCGCCGCGGCCAGATCGGCGCTGAAGGTCGGGTCGTCGTGCAGCCGCGCCACCGTAGCCGCGCCCATGAAGCGGCCGGCGAGCACGTCGCTCTGCCAGTGCACGTTGCACACCAGCCGGCTCTCGCCGTAGTTGCGGCCGCGCGCGATCAGCGCATCGGCGCGTTCGGGCGCGATCTCGCTCAGGATCAGCGCCCAGGTCCAGCCGATGGCGCTGTGTCCCGACGGATAAGAGCCGCTCTGGCGCAGGTCGTCGAGATCGCCCGGGGTGCACACCGCCTGCGCGTTGCGCAGGAACGGCCGCGCGCGCTGGTACCGGCGCTTGGCCGCCTTGGTGGCGGCACTGGCGTCGATGCGGCTGCGCTCCAGCAAGGTGTACAGATGCGGGGTGCGCTGCGCATCGATCGCCACGCCCAGCGCGCAGGCGAACTGGCCGGCGCCGTTCGGGAAGCTCAGGTCGGCATCGCGCGCGGCCTGCTGCCAGCGCGCGCTGCCGCGCAGGGCCAGCGCCTCGCGGTTGACCCCCAGGTCCAGCGCGTCGCCGGGCGAGTCGGCC
>NZ_AQOK01000658.1:0-518 GCF_000364645.1 Xanthomonas sp. SHU 308
TCAGCGCCGGCGGCTTCGCCACCGCCACGGCCTGCCTGCTGGCGCTGCTGCTGGCGCGTGCGCCGGTGCCGCCGCCGGCCTCGCAGCCCCCGCCGGTCGCCACTACCACCACGCCCAAGCCCAGCGGCATCGCGATGACCTCCACGCTGATGCAGGACGACGGCAAGCCCGGCTACGTGGCGCTGATGGACGCCGACAAGCGCAGCATCACCCTCACCCCGCTGGCCGGCGCCCGCGACGCCGGCCGCGTGCCGGAACTGTGGCTGATCCCGGCCGACGGCAAGGCGCGCTCGATGGGTGTGTTCGACGAGGCCAAGGCGCGCGTGGCGCGCATCCCCGATGCGCTGATGCCCATGCTCAGCGACGGCGCGGTGCTGGCGGTGACCATGGAACCGCCCGGCGGCGCGCCCGGCGGCGTCGCCACCGGCCCGGTCGTGGCCAAGGGCGGCATCAGCACGCTGCAGCTCGCGCCGTAGAAAACCCTTCTCCCATCGGGAGAAGGTGCCCCGAAGGGGCGG
>NZ_AQOK01000659.1:0-995 GCF_000364645.1 Xanthomonas sp. SHU 308
TGGCTGCCCGGCGACGCGCTGGATGCCGGCGCCGCCGAGATCGCGCGCCTGGGCCTGCTGCTGCCGGCGATGGTCGCGGCGGACCTGGGCGCCGACAGCAGCGCCTTCCAGGGCTGCCAGTCGCTGCGCCTGGACGACCTGGAACACGGCTGTGCCCTCGCCGCCTCCGACAGCTACACCCTGGTCACCCGCACCCAGGTGCCGCTGCGCGACCTGGGCCCTGGCGAATTCGTGGTGTTCCGCGGCGGCGTGGCGCAACGCGACCAGGTCGCGATCGTGATCGGCCAGCCCGACCTGAGCGCGCCGGTCCCGGTGCGCGTGCATTCCTCCTGCCTCACCGGCGACCTGTTCGGCTCGCTCAAGTGCGACTGCGGCGATCAGCTGCGGCACGGCCTGGCCAAGCTCAAGGCGCTGGGCGGCGGCGTGCTGCTGTATCTGGACCAGGAAGGCCGCGGCACCGGCATCGCCACCAAGATGCGCGCCTACGGCTACCAGCACGACGGCCTGGACACCATCGACGCCGACGCGCAACTGGGCTTCGGCGCCGACGAACGCCGCTACGGCAGCGCCGTGGCGATGCTGCGCGGGCTCGGCATCGGCCGCGTGCGCCTGCTCACCAACAATCCGAACAAGGCCGAGCGCCTGCGCGCGGCTGGCATCGAGGTGACCGAGCGCATTCCGGTCACCGGCACCATCACCGCCGAGAACGAGGGCTACCTGCGCACCAAGGCCACCCGCGCCGGCCACGCGCTGGACGTGGACGCGCTGCTGCGCGCGGCGCGCTGAACCACCGGCGCAGGTCGGCCCCCACAACGCCTGCGTAGATCGGGACGGAAACCGCGCCGCGGACAGCGCACGCCCGCCATCGCCGCGTTAGGATCGCAGGCCACGCCGCGCGCCCGCGCCCCGAGACCCCGACGTGATCGCACCGCCGCCCATGGACGACACCCCCGCCGCGCCCAGCGCTTTCGCCGCCCCCCCGGCGCCCGCGGACT
>NZ_AQOK01000660.1:0-983 GCF_000364645.1 Xanthomonas sp. SHU 308
TGGCCTGGACCCGGCGCTGGCCGCGCGCGCGTTGCAGCCGTTCGTGCACGGCGGCCATGGCGGCAGCGGACTGGGCCTGGCGATCGTCGAGCGCGTCGCGCGCCAGCATCGCGGCGCGTTGCTGCTGCAGCCCATCGCCCCACACGGCCTGTGCGCCATCCTGCATCTGCGCCCGGCCTGAACCCGGCGCGCGCCGACGCCCGCACGCGTCGGCCGCGCCACGCCCCTCCTCGCCGTCCTCATGGAGTGATCTGCTCATGCGCCTGTCCCGCCCCTCGCCCACCCACGGCCTGCTCGCCCTGATGTTGCTGCTGCCGTTGCTCGCCGCCCCCGTCCACGCCCAGGACGGGCGCCTGCGCGCACGCCTGCTGCAGCGTCTACAGGGCGACCGCGCCGATACCGCGCGTGCGCCACTGCCCGCCGGCGCGCAGGTGCTGCGCGACGTCGCCTACGGCCCGGACCCGGCGCAGCGCATGGACGTGTACCTGCCGGCCGGCGCACGTCAGGCGCCGCTGATCGTGATGGTGCACGGCGGCGGCTGGGCCGACGGCGACAAGGACAACCCCGGCGTGGCCGCCAACAAGGTCGCGCACTGGCTGCCGCAGGGCCATGTGCTGGTGTCGGTGAACTACCGCCTGCTGCCGCAGGCCACGCCGCTGCAGCAGGCGGAAGACGTGGCACGCGCGGTCGCGCGGATCCAGCAACTGGCGCCGCAGTGGGGCGCCGACCCGGCGCGGCTGGTGCTGATGGGCCACTCGGCCGGCGCACACCTGGTGAGCCTGCTGGACCTGTCGCCGGACCTGCTGGCGCAGGCCGGGGCGCGCCGACCGCTGGGCACGGTGGCGCTGGACAGTGCGGCGATGGACGTGGAGCAGGTGATGCAGCAACGGCATCTGCCGCTGTACGACCGCGCCTTCGGCAGCGTGCGCAGCGACTGGATCGCCGCCTCGCCGTACCACGTCATGGGCGCCAGCGCGCCGCCG
>NZ_AQOK01000661.1:0-449 GCF_000364645.1 Xanthomonas sp. SHU 308
GACGCCTGCGCGCAGGCGCGCCACCTGGCCAGCAAGGCCGGCGCTCGCGGCATCCGCGTCGAGGTGCTGCCGCAGGACGCCAGCCATGCCGAGATCAACCGCGACCTGGGCCTGCCCTCGGCCTATACCGCGGCGGTGGACGCGTTCCTGCACACGCTGCGCTGAGCGCCGCGCATGGTTCCTGCGGCCAGCAACGCGCTCAGGCCACCATGCACTGCTGCAGCAGCAACGGCAGCGCCACCGCGGCGCTGTCGCGCCAGTGCAGGTCGGCGCGCGCCGACAGCGCGCTGGGTTCGGGATTGATCTCGACCACGCAGGCGCCGCGCTCCTTGGCCTGCAGCGGCAGGCTGGCGGCCGGATAGACCAGGCCGGAACTGCCGATCACCAGCACCAGGTCGGCGGCGTCGGCGGCGCTCTGCGCGCGCGCCCACTCCGCCGCCGGCAGCGCC
>NZ_AQOK01000662.1:0-5083 GCF_000364645.1 Xanthomonas sp. SHU 308
AGCACCTGCCGCAGCAGCGCAAGAAGTTGCTCCCAGCGTGCCGGTTCCGGACTCGGCTCGGCACGCAGCCCCTGCAGGCCGCCTGCGATGTCCGCCAGCTGCGCCACCATGCGCCCGCCGACATCGGCCTCGTCGGCGCCCATCGCCTTGTTGCGCAGGAAGTCGCGCTTGATCTGGTCCCAGCGCGCCTGTTCCTCGGCGCCCATCGCGCCGCGCAACTCGGCCAGCTTGAGCAGGTTCTCCTCGGCACCGCTGGTCAGCAGTTGCGCCTCGCCCAGGTAGTGGTCGGAGATCAGCTGCTGCAACTCGGCCTCGTTCATCACCGGCGAGACCTTCTCCGCCAGCTTGTTCATGTTGCGGTAGCTGCCCTGCAGCCGGAACGGCGGCTCGGTGCGGTAGCGATCGTCCTGCGCGGCGCTGGCGATGTACTGCTGGTTGACCTTGTACACCACCTCGCGCACGCGCAGCAGGCGCTGCAGCGTGGCCACGATCTCGTTGATCTCCGCGCCGCTGTAGGCATGACTGAGCGCGTTGCCGGAGATCTCCTTGCCGCGCGCGCGATCCACCAGCAGGTACAGATCCGCCAGCTCGCGCGTGGCCAGCGGCGCGAGCACCGGATTGGAGGTGAGCGCGTTCTCGATGTAGCTGAGCAGGAACGCCTCCTCCATGCCGCCGAGCACGTCGCCCAGGTTGTAGATGTCGGCGCGGTTGGCGAGCATGTCCGGAATCTTGAACACTTCGCCGGACTCGGTGTACGGATTGCCGGCCATCACCACGCAGAACTTCTTGCCGCGCATGTCGTAGGTGCGCGTGCGCCCCTTCCACACGCCCTCGATGCGGCGCGTGCCGTCGCACAGCGAGATGAACTTCTGCAGGAATTCCGGGTGCGTGTGCTGGATGTCGTCGACGTACAGCATGGTGTTGTTGCCCATCTCCAGCGCGAGATTGAGCTTGAGCAATTCCTGTCGCGCGGTGGCGTCCGGCGCCTGCGCCGGATCCAGCGAGCGCACCGCGTGGCCCAGCGCGGGACCATTGATCTTCATGAAGACCAGGCCGAGCCGGCTGGCGACATACTCCATCAGCGTGGTCTTGCCGTAGCCGGGCGGCGAGATCAGCATCAGCATGCCCATCAGGTCGCTGCGCTTGTTCTCGCCGACCGTGCCCATCTGCTTGGCCAGGTTGTCGCCGATCACGCCCAGGTAGACCTCATTGATCAGCTTGTTGCGCACGAACGAGGACAGCGGCCGCGGCTTGAACTCGGACAGGCGCAACTGCTCGCGCTCGCGGGCGATGACCTGCTGGCGCAGTATCTGGTACTGGCGGAAGCCGGGCACGAACACCTGCTCGTGGTGGCGCAGGCGCGCCAGGAAATCGTCGATGGCCAGGCGCAGGCGCCCGCCTTCGATGCGCGGATGTTCGCCGAGCAGGCCCTCCACCGTAGCCATCAACGCCACCTCGCTGGCGCGGCTGCGCAGCCGCGGCGCCAGCAGCGCGATCGCCACCGCCTCGGGCGCGTAGCCGGCGTGGACCGCGAAGCGCGGATCGTGGCACAGGCCCTGCACCCACTGGCTGGCCTGCGTCCAGGCAGCGCCGAGCTTGCCGCGCACGCGTTCCAGGCCTTGCTCGAACTGCTCGCGCAGCCCGGCCTCGGCCAGCCGCGCATGCAGCGCATCGAGCAGTTCCCGCGCATGCCGGCTGAACGGGAAAGTCGGTTCGCCCTGCGCCAGTTCGGCCGCCAGGTAGGCGGCGGCCGCCCGCGCCTGGGCGGCATCGAACGCAAGCCCTGCGTCCTCGGCGAAGCGCTGCATGGCCTGCGCCATCTCGGCCTGCAGCGCGTCGCGGCCGTCGCGCGCGCCGAACAGGCGCGCGATCGCATCGACGCCGGCCTGGCGCGCGACCCACGCGGCCACCTCCTCCTCGCGCTGGCGTTCGGCCCAGAACGCCAGCGCCAGCGCGCGCGCGGCCGGGGCGTGCATCAGCGTGCCCGCGGCCTGCTGCAAGGGCAGCAGCGCCTGCAGGATGCGCGTGGCGTCGTGGTCGTGGATGCCGCGCTCGTAGCCCTCGCGGTAGCGCGGCGCGGCGAAGTCGCGCACGCTGCGCGCCAGCGCGTCGGGTGTGGCCGCCAGTTGCGCCAGCGCATCCAGGCTCAACCCCTCCTCGCCCGCCAGCGCCGCTTCCAGCATGCGCCCGGCCAGGTATTCGCCGCGGTACAGCGTGGGCGATTCCGAATCCAGCGTCACCTGCCAGTAGGCGCGGGTGGCGTCCAACGCGGCGTCCTGCAGCGGCTCCAGGTAGTCGGTGCCGGTCAGATGCAGCGCCAGTCCATCCTCGCGCGGCAGCAGGGTCAGGTCCAATGCTTGCGTGTTGACGCTGAAGCGGTGCCGCGGACCCAGCCGCACCACGTTGCCGCCGGCCTCGAACAGCTCGCTGCGGTCGCGCAGCGCACGCACCGCCTGGTCGCGCACGCCCTTCAGCCGCGCCTCGACGTCGTCGGCCTTGACGCTGTCGCGGTAGCCGCGCAGCCGCTCGGCCAGCTCGCGCAGCTTGAGAATCAGCGGGTCGCCGGCGAAGAAGGCGTTGAGTTCGTCGGCGTTGGCGAAGCGCTCGGTGCGCCGCGGCAGGCCGTCGAGGATGCGCGAGGCCGCGTCCAGCAAGGAGCGCGCCTTGCGCTGGCGGTCGTCGAGCAAGGCCTGCTT
The DNA here is from genome assembly GCF_000364645.1 of Xanthomonas sp. SHU 308. Lineage (NCBI taxonomy): Bacteria > Pseudomonadati > Pseudomonadota > Gammaproteobacteria > Lysobacterales > Lysobacteraceae > Xanthomonas > Xanthomonas sp. SHU 308. Next base: position 2,697 of record NZ_AQOK01000662.1, read on the forward strand.
GTGCGTCTCGAACGCCTCGACCAGTTCCTCGCGCTTGCTGAGGATGTCGCCGAGGAACTGCTCGTGCTCGCCGAACTGGCTCTCCAGTTCCTCCAGTTGCACCATCAGCCGCGACAGTTGCTCGTCGGCGCGCTCGGGATCGGTGGACAGCGCCAGCGCGCTGGTGATCGCCTGGCCGAACAGCGCGAACTGCGCGCCGAACTGGGCCACGGTCTCGGCCGAACCCAGGCTCTTGCGGCGCTGCTCGGCACGCGCGCGCGCCTGGTTGAGCCGCGCGTAGACTTCGGACAGGGCCTCGACCACGCGGGTGCGCTCGGTGGCGTCGTCGACCTTGAGCCCGGCCATCAGTTCCGACAGCAGGTCCAGGTCGGCCGACATCGCCTGCATCGCCTGCACCTGCTCGGACAGCCCGCGCGCGGTCGCCGCCGCCTGCGCCGCCGCGTCCAGCTCGGCCAGGCGCGCGTGCAACGGCGCCAGCGCGCTTTCGCTGCCGAGGAAACGCCCGGTGGCGGCGCCGACCGTGTCGTGGGCCTGCTGCAGCGTCGCGCCCATCGCATCGATCGCATCGGTGTCGATGTAGCGGTACTCGCGGATAGTCAGCAGATGGCCGCGCTGTGCGGCGATGGCGTTGAGCGGTTCGACGAACTCCTGGATGCTGTTCCAGTTCTCCGGCTGCAGCCGCGCCAGCAGCGCCTTGTGCGCGGCCGTGGCCTCGGCCATCGCCTGGTCGGACTGCTGGCGGATCGAAAGCACCTTTTCGTATTCGTCCAGCACCGCCTCGCCGGTGGCGCTGATGCCGCGCAGCACGCCGGCCAGGTCGCCGCAGTGCGCGTCCTCCAGCCAATGGTGCGCGTCGAACAGGCGCCGCGCGTCCTCCACCAGCAACTGGTAGCGCTGCACCGACACCTCGTCGCGGTCGATCGCGCGCGCCAGCCCGAACAGGCTGGAGATGCCGCGCACCAGCTCGGCATTGCCGATGCGGCCGAGGAAGGTGTTGCTCGGCGGGCGCCTGGCGGCGAACTCGTCGCTGCTGAAGGGAGTCTGCCAGACCTGCATCGGATGGATCCGGGTCGGCTCGCTGCCCTCGGCATGGAACAGCACCATGCGCCCGTCCTGCAGCAACGCGTAGCCATGGCCGAACACCGGGTTCTGCAGCGCGCGGCGGATGGTGTTGTAGACGAACAGCGCGGACTTGCCGCCCTCGCGCTCGTAGAAGATGTACAGCACGTCCTCGCCGTTGGGCGAGCGGATCGCGCGCTTGAACTGCATCCCGTCCATCGCCGCGTCGAACGCCTTGTGATCGCCGTTCTGCAGGTAATAGCCGCCGGGAAAAATGATGCCGTGGTCCTCGGGCAGCTGCACGCAGGCCTGCACGATGGCGTCGTTGCGCACGATGCGGCCGCTGAGCGTGTTGTAGATCAGCCCGCGCCACTGCGTCTCGCGATACGGCAGCACCTTGAGCAGGACCAGGCTGCCGACCCGCGCGAAATCGAACTGCGCATCGTCCAGCGACTGGGTCTTGTCCTCCACCGGTTCGCTGTAGATGCCCTGCCCGGTCTCGGTGTTGTTCTCGACCTTGATGGTCAGATCGCCGCCGATGGTCTCCACGAACAGGGTATCGAGGATGTTCAGATGCGAATGGCGCCCGTTCACCGCCATCTCGCGGGTGGCGCGGGTCCATTCGAAGTCGAACGGCGGCGGCAGCGCGATGTCGCGTTCGCCGCGCGCATCGATGTAGGTGAGCGCGCCGTCGCTGTCCTGCGCCCAGCGGAATACGCGCACGTCGCTGCTGCGCTCGCCGATCTGGAACGCCGCCAGCAGCTTGCCGCCGATGACGATCAGTTGCAGCAGCCGCGCGTGCTTGTAGTAGGCGTACAGCTCGCCGAAGTCGTGCACGAAGCCGGCCTGGCCGAGGAAGCTGCCGGCCAGGTCGATCGGGCTGACGTCGTAGCCGTCGGCGCCCTCGACCAGCCGGTACAGCCCGAACACGTCCTGCACGCGGGTCTGGTTCTTGAGCCCGAGGAACACGTTGTAGCCGAACAGCAGCAGGTCCGGCCCGACCTGCACGATGTCGCGGCCGACGCAATTGTGCTCGGTGCGGATGCGGAAGCGGCCGTCCACCTCGAGACGGCTGTCGCCGAACTCCTGCAGGCGCTGCCGGTTGAGCGCCTCGACCGCGTCCTGCAGCCGCGCGCCCTGCTCGACCAAGCGCTTGCGCAGCACGTCGTAGGCGCCGCCCTGGGCGACCGCCTGGTCGACCTGGCTGGGCGCATCGCCCTCGGGCTGGGGATCGGTCTGGGGTTGGGGAGGTGTTGCCATCGTCGCGGCTCCTGCCGGCTTGCGGGGGATCGGCGCATCGCGCCGCGCGCCCGCCACGGGTTGCGACA
>NZ_AQOK01000663.1:0-1198 GCF_000364645.1 Xanthomonas sp. SHU 308
CAGTGGCGGCGCTGGTACGCCGCCGCCGCCGGCATCGCCTTCACCTCGCTGGAGCTGGCGCGCGGTTTCGTCGGCGCCGGACTGTTCGCCGGATCCACGCGCCTGTTCGCCATTCCCGAATCCAGTTGCCGCTTCACTCCCGGCGAGCGCGACCAGGCGCGCCGCGACAGCGGGCTGCATGGCGCGCCCTGCGTGCTGTGGGTCGGCCATCTGAGCGAGGGCAAGGATCCGCTCACCGTGCTCGACGGCGTGGCCCGCGCCAGCGAGCAACTGAGCGGGCTGCAGCTGTTCTGCGCGTTCGGCGATGCGCCGCTGCTGCCGGTGGTGCAACAGCGCATGCAGGCCGATCCGCGGCTGGCCGGCCGCGTGCACCTGCTGGGCCGGGTGGAGCACGCGCAGATCCAGACCCTGATGCGCGCGGCCGACTTGTTCGTGTCCGGCAGCCTGGGCGAGAGCTGCGGCTACGCGGCGCTGGAGGCCTATGCCTGCGGCACGGTGCCGGTATTGACCGACATCCCGGCGTTCCGTGCGCTCAGCGACGGCGGCCGGGTCGGCGCGCTGTGGCCCTGCGGCGACGCCGAACGCCTGGCCACCGCGCTGCTGCAGGCCTCGCGCGACGGGCCGTCGCGGGCGCTGGTGCGCGCGCATTTCGATGCGCAGCTGTCGTTCGCGGCAGTCGGCCGGCGCTGGGCGCGCGCCTATGCGCAGTTGCTCGGTGCCACGTCGCGGAGCGCGGCATGAAGCTGGCGCTGGTGGTACCGGGCGGCGTCGACCGCAGCGGCGAGTACCGGGTGATTCCGGCCTTCCTGAGCCTGATCGAGCGGCTGGCGCGCGTGCATGAATTACACGTCTTCGTGCTGCACCAGGAACCGCTGCCGGCGCAATGGGACCTGCTGGGCGCGCGGATCCACAATATCGGCGCGGCGCGTACGCGCTGGCGGGCGATCGCCGCGATCCGCGCCGAGCACCGCCGCGCGCCGTTCGACGTGGTGCAGTCGCTGTTTTCCGGCCACTGCAGCCTGATCGCGGTGGCGGCAGCGCGCTGGCTGCGGCGGCCGAGCCTGGTGCACATCGCCGGCGGCGAACTGGTCGTACTGCATGCGATCGGCTACGGCGGCCGGCGCAAATGGCAGGGACGGCTGCGCGAGGCGCTGGTGTTGCGCCTGGCGAGTGCGGTGACCGCCGCCAGCGCGCCCAT
>NZ_AQOK01000664.1:0-9384 GCF_000364645.1 Xanthomonas sp. SHU 308
CTCGGCGGGCGCCAATGCCGGTGGCAACGGCGCAAGCAACGTCGCCGATGCCCAGGGCGGTGCTGGCGCCGCAAGCCAGGGTGCCGGCCAGCGCGGCGGTGCCCCGGGCGATGTGGCGATGGAGCAGGTGCTGCGCAACGGTGCCGGCGTGAGCCTCGCTACCGGTGGCGAGACCCTGGCGCAGCCTGAAGTGGCGGTGCTGACGGTGTTCGACGGCGAAGGCCGTGCGCTTGGCCGCCTGCGGGTGGAAGACCTGGGCAGCAGCCTGGCGCTGCACCCGCTGGACGGCAGCGCGCCGACCGCGCCGAACCTGCAGCAGAACGTTCGCGCCAGCGCCCAGACCAGCGTGGCCGTCGATGCGGACGAGAACGCTACGCTGCGCCTGTCCCTGCTGGAAGACGGCACGCTCCACGTGGTGGCGCCGCGTTCGGCCGCACGCATGGACCGCGAAACGCTCAGCGCCTACGCGCTCGGCGCGCTGAAACAGCAGGCGGGCGTGTCGGTGCAGCAGGTGCGCGCGCTGGTGCTGAGCTTCGTCGACTGACGGAGTGGCGAGGGACGCAGGGGTGGCTGCCGCCTCTGCGTCCCGGCGGCCTGGCTGATCGGGGGAAAGGCCAGGCCGGGTTCGACCGTCTCGGCGCGGGTGATGCGCCTGAGGCGTAGGCAGCGGCGTCCGCGGTGCGATGGTGGCAAGCGCGGAGCACCCTTGCGGTGAGATCAAGGTCATCGCCTCGCCATCGTCGCGCCGCGGACGCGCCACATTCTGGAGGTGTGATTGCCTGATGCATGCAGGGTGCGACACAGCGCGACCCTGCGTCGCACAGGCCCTCATGCGGGAGTGTGCTCTGGCAGCCTTGTGGGTGGGAGGCTGCCGCCGCCGTTCCGGCGCGCGTGCCGCGCGGCCAGCGCGATGCTGTGCCTGTGCCGCCCATCGCCACCGCATCGCTGCAGTGTCGCCGCGCCGGGGCGATACGGCTATCGTATCGGGATGCCGAGCGCTTCCCCAATTCCCTTTCGACGCAAACGGCGTGTTGCTTGCGCGGCGATGGCGTTGTTGGCCGCTGGCTGTCGGCGTCGCTGGCGGTAGTCGCGGTGTCGCACGCATGATCGCGACGAGCAGTTCGCGCACGCCCCTGCCCAAGCCGGCCGTCCGCCGGCTCGGCGCGGACGACGCGCTGGCCTATCTGCGGGTGGGCGAGGGCGCGCCGGTGCTGCTGGTGCATGGTGCCCTGTGCGACTACCGCTACTGGGCGCCGCAACTGCGCGGCCTGGCCGACCGCTTCCAGCTCAGCGCGCTGAGCCTGGGCCAGTACTACCCGCGACTGCCATCGGCGTCGCGGCATGCGTTCGGCTGGCGCTGGCATGCGCAGCAGCTCGCCGCCTTCATCGCCGAGGAAGCGCGGCCGGTGCATCTGGTCGGCCATTCCCGCGGTGCCGCCGTGGCCTGGCAGGCGGCGCTGTTGCGGCCGGATGCCATCGCCAGCCTGACCCTGTTCGATCCGGGCGGCCCGCAACCGCAGGGCCTGCCGGTCGCAGTACAGGCGGTCCGCGCGCAGGCGATCGCGTTGCTGCAGGGCGGCCAGGTCGAGGCCGGCCTGGAATGCTTCGTCGATTCGGTCAGCCAGCCCGGCGCCTGGGCGCGCAGCAGCGCCAGCTTCCGGCAGATGGTGCGCGACAACGCGCAGACCCTGGTGCCGCAGATCGCCGACGCGCTGCCGGCGTACCGGCCCGAGCAGGCCGCTGCCCTGGCGATGCCGGTGTTGCTGGTCGCCGGCGAACGCAGCCCGGCCCAGTACCGCGACAACGCCGCCGCGTTGGCGGCCTGGCTGCCGCAGGCGGGCCATGAGGTGCTGGGCGGGGCGTCGCACGGCATGACCTTTACCCATGCGAGGCGGTGCAATGCCTTGATCGCCGAGTGGGTGGGCGCTGCGGCGAGGAGCTGAGCGCGTACGGCAGAGTGCTGCGCTCAGCGGGCACGACTGGGTGCAGACTGGATGCGGCGCACGCCGGCTGCGGCTTGGCGTCACCCTGCCAGGCGGCGTGCCCCGGGTGGCGTCGGACCCACGGCGCTCGCCGTTGGCTCGCCACGATCCAGTTGCCGGTACGCGATGGCCTCGGTCAGGTGCGCGGTGGCGATGCGCTCGCTGGCGTCCAGGTCGGCGATGGTGCGGGCCACGCGCAGGATCCGATGCAGCGAGCGCGCCGACAGCCGCAGGCGCTCGATGGCCTGTTCCAGCAGCGCCTCGTCGCGCGGTTGCAGGCGGCAGTCGCGCAGGGTGTCGCTGTGGCCGAGTTGGCCGTTGGGCCGGCCGGCGCGGGCCTGCTGGCGTTGCCGCGCCTGCTCCACGCGCTCGCGCACGACGGCGCTGGCTTCGCCGGGCGGCGCATCGGCGCGCAGCGCCCGTGGCGGTAGCCGCGGCACTTCCACGTGCAGGTCGATGCGGTCCAGCAGCGGGCCGGAGATGCGCGCGCGGTAGCGGCGTACCGCGTCCTCGCTGCAGCGACAGCGGCCGCTGGGGTCGCCGGCCCAGCCGCAGGGGCAGGGATTCATCGCCGCGACCAACTGGAAGCGCGCAGGAAACTCGGCGCTGCGCGCCGCGCGCGACACGGTCACCTGGCCCGATTCCAGCGGCTCGCGCAGCACTTCCAGCGCATGCCGGTTCCACTCGGGCAACTCGTCCAGGAACAGCACGCCGTGGTGCGCGAGCGAAATCTCGCCCGGGCGCGGATGAGTGCCGCCGCCGACCAGCGACACCGCGCTGGCGGTGTGGTGCGGTGCGCGGTAGGGGCGTTGCCGCCAGCGCGCCGGGTCCACGCCGCGGCCGCTGACCGAAGCGATGGCCGCGCTCTCCAGGGCCTCGGCTTCGCTGGCCTCGGGCAGGATCCCGGGCAGGCGCGAGGCCAGCAGGGTCTTGCCGCAGCCGGGGCTGCCGATCAGCAACAGGTGGTGATGCCCGGCCGCGGCGATCTCCAGGGCGCGCCGCGCCTGCGCCTGGCCGCGCACGTCGCTCAGGTCGGGAAAGGGCGCGGCGACCGTGGGCGGCGCGGTGGCCGCGGGCAGGGTCTTGCTGCCGTTGAGCAATCCACAGACTTCCAGCAGGGTGCGTGCGGTGTAGGCCTGCACGTGTTGCGCCAGTGCGGCCTCGGCGCCGTTGTCGGCCGGGACGATCAGGGTGCGCCCAGCCTGGGCGGCGGCCAGTGCGGCCGGCAGGACGCCGTCGACCGGGCGCAGTTCGCCGGTCAAGGCCAGTTCGCCGAGGAATTCGTACTGGCCGAGCACCTGCGGGTCGAGCTGGCCGGCGGCGGCGAGGATGCCCAGCGCGATCGGCAGGTCGAAGCGGCCGCCCTCCTTGGGCAGGTCGGCCGGGGCCAGGTTGACCGTGATCCGCCGTGCCGGGAACTCGTACTGCGCGCAGAGCAGGGCGGCGCGGACGCGGTCGCGCGATTCGCGTACCGCCGCCTCGGGCAGGCCGACGATCTGCGTGGTCGGCAGGCCGCCGGACAGATGGACTTCGACCCGAACCGGAGGCGCAAGCACCCCCGCGCGGGCACGGCTGTGCACCAGCGCCAGGCTCATGGTGGCGGGTGGATCAGGCGGTGGGGCTGGGCGAGGGCCCGCTGCGTGCCGCTTCCAGCGCGGCGACGCTGCGCTCCAGCGCCTCGAGCTTCTCGCGGGTGCGCAGCAGCACCGCGCGCTGCACTTCGAATTCCTCGCGGGTGACCAGGTCGAGCTTGCCCAGCCCGGCCTGCAGCGCGCTCTTGAAGGTGCTCTGCAGTTCGTCGCGGGATTGGCGCAGGCCCGGCGGCACCAGGTCGCTGAGGCGGCGGGCGAGGTCGTCGAGATGGTTGAGGTCGATCATGGCTGTGCTCCGGCAGGTGGCGTCAGATTGCGGTATCCGGCGGGTCGGGACCATCGGGATCGGACGCGGCGCGCTGTCGGAAAATTCCGGCGTTGGGGGCGCGCGGCCATTGAACCCGACGGCCGTCGATCGCGCAACCGCGCTATCCTGAGGCCATTGTGATTGGAGAACGCCGCATGAAGATGATCATGGCCGTGATCAAGCCGTTCAAGCTCGACGACGTGCGCGAGGCGCTCGCCGCGCAGGGCGTGGCCGGCATCACCGTCACCGAGGTCAAGGGCTTCGGCCGGCAGAAGGGCCACACCGAGCTGTATCGCGGCGCCGAGTACGTGGTCGATTTCCTGCCCAAGGTGAAACTGGAAGTGGCGGTCAGCGAGGACCAGGTCGAGCGCGTGGTCGAGGCCATCGTCAAGGCCGCCGCCACCGGCAAGATCGGCGACGGCAAGGTGTTCGTCTACGACCTGGGCACGGTGGTGCGGATCCGCACCGGCGAACTGGACGCGGACGCGCTGTAACGCGCGGTCACCGTGCCTACAGCGGGTTGGCATGAATGCGCTGTAGGAGCGGCTTCAGCCGCGACGGGGCGTTCCCGGTAACGCCTCACGGCTGACGCTGCTGCTACCGGCGTGGGTTTCGTGCCTGCCGGAGTCTGCGGCCCGTGGCGGGCCAGCTGGAGAGGCCAGGCACGTTCGCGCGAGGTGCCGACTCGGACGCCGCCGTAGCCGCAGCGAATGCGCTGATGCGGGAACCGGCCGAGAGTCGAGGACCGAGGCAGCGCCGGCGATCCGCGGCATCGGCGCACGTCAGGCGCGCGCCGATGCCGACGGAGGACGGTGCCTTAGCCGCCCAGCGCCTCGGCCACGAACGGCGGCAGCACCTGGGTGCCGGTGTGCAGGTGCGCGCTGTAGTAGCGGGTGGCGAACGGCTTGGCCGCGGCGTCGTCCTGGCGGAAGTCGAAGCCTCCCTGCTTGCGCGCCATGGTCACGCTCCACCAGCCGGTCGGGTAGCACGGCTGCGGGAACGGCACGGTGTGGAAGCTGGCGAAGCCGGCCTTGCCCATCTCCGCGCGCATTTCCTTGATCAGGTCCAGCAGCGCCAGCGGCGATTCGGACTGCTGCACCAGGATGCCGTCGTCCTTCAGCGCCTTGAAGCAGCTCTCGTAGAAGGCCTTGTTGAACAGGCCTTCGGCCGGGCCGACCGGGTCCGTGGAGTCGACGATGACGATGTCCACGCTGCCGGCCGGGCAGTTGGCCATGTAGGCCACGCCGTCGTCGAACAGCAGCTCGGCGCGCGGGTCGTTGTTGGAGTCGCACAGTTCCGGGAAGTACTTCTCGGCCATGCGCGTGACCTGCTCGTCGATGTCGCACTGGGTGGCGCTTTCCACGCCCGGGTGCTTGAGCACTTCGCGCAGGGTGCCGCAGTCGCCGCCGCCGATGATCACCACGCGCTTGGGCGCGGCGTGGGTGAACAGCGCCGGATGGCTGATCATCTCGTGGTAGAAGAAGTTGTCGCGCGTGGTCAGCATCACCGCGCCGTCGATCACCATCAGCTTGCCCCAGTCGGTGGTGTCGTAGATCTCGATCTTCTGGAACGGCGACTGCACCTCGTCCAGCTTGCCGGTGATGCGGTAGCCGATGGCCGAGCCGGTGGGCTGGAAGTGTTCGATGTACCAGTTGTCGTTGGCGCTCATGGAATGTCCTAGGAAAGCAAAAAGAATGCAGCGTTTCCTTCTCCCCCCGGGAGAAGGTGGCGCGAAGCGCCGGATGAGGGTCGGGCGCAGCCTCATCCAGCCAGGTCACACGAGGCTGTTACCACACCTCCCCGGATGAGGGTCGGGCGCAGCCTCGTGCAGCCAAGCCACGCGACGCTGTTACCGTACCTCGCCGGATGAGGGCCGGACACAGCACGGGCAGCCGAGCTACCCGATGCTGTCGCCGCACCCTCCGGACGCGGCACCGCGCACTCAAGCCCCGCCAGGCGCCCGCGAACCCGGCCCGGCTCCACCAGGAGCCGAGGGCGTCGGAACGGCGCGGATTGTAACGGACCCCACGCGTAGCAGGGGTTACAATCCACGCCCTTTTTCCCTCAGCCGAGCCGCCACGATGAGCGATTGGTCCCTCGACCAAGCCCGCAAGACCTACTCGATCCCGCACTGGGCCGACGGGTACTTCGACGTGGACGCGGCCGGCCGGGTGGTGGTGCGGCCGCAGGGCGCCGACGGCGTGGCGATCGCGCTGCCGGAGGTGGTGGACGCCGCGCGCGCGGCCGGGGCCAAGCTGCCGATGCTGGTGCGCTTCCCGGACATCCTCGGCGAGCGCCTGGGCAAGCTGCAGGCCGCCTTCGCCCAGGCCCAGGCCGACTGGGACTACAGCGGCGGCTACACCGCCGTGTACCCGATCAAGGTCAACCAGCACCGCGGCGTGGCCGGCACCCTGGCCAGCCACCAGGGCGAGGGCTTCGGCCTGGAGGCGGGCAGCAAGCCGGAACTGATGGCGGTGCTGGCGCTGTCGCGGCCGGGCGGGCTGATCGTGTGCAACGGCTACAAGGACCGCGAGTACATCCGCCTGGCGCTGATCGGGCGCAAGCTCGGGCTGCAGACCTTCATCGTCATCGAGAAGCCGTCGGAGCTGAAGCTGGTGCTGGAGGAGGCGCGCGCGCTGGACGTGAAGCCGGGCCTGGGCGTGCGCATGCGCCTGGCCTCGCTGGGCGCGGGCAAGTGGCAGAACAGCGGTGGCGACAAGGCCAAGTTCGGGTTGTCGCCGCGGCAGGTGCTGGACCTGTGGAAGACCCTGCGCGACACCGAATACGCCGACGCGCTGAACCTGCTGCACTTCCACATGGGGTCGCAGATCTCCAACGTGCGCGACATCGCCAACGGCATGCGCGAGGCCACCCGCTATTTCGTCGAGCTGTCCAAGCTGGGCGCGAAGATCAGCCACGTCGACGTCGGCGGCGGCCTGGGCATCGACTACGAAGGCACCCGCTCGCGCAGCTATTGCTCGATCAACTACGGCCTGCACTCCTACGCCAGCAACATCGTGCAGCCGCTGGCCAGCGCCTGCGAAGAGCACGGCCTGGCGCCGCCGCGCATCGTCACCGAGTGCGGGCGCGCGATGACTGCGCACCACGCCGTGCTGATCGCCAACGTGTCCGAGGTGGAGCAGGCGCCGGAAGGCCGCGTGCCCGACGCGCACGACGACGAACCGGCGGCGATCCGCCACTTGCGCGAGATTCATTCCGAACTGGACCAGCGCCCGGCGGTGGAACTGTTCCAGGAGGCGCAGCATTTCCATGCCGAAGGCCTCAGCGGCTACGCCCTGGGCCAGATCGACCTGACCCATCGCGCGCGCATCGACGACCTGTTCTACGCCATCGCCCATGGCGTGCGGGCGCGGCTCAGCCATGAGGAAAAGAGCCATCGTCCGGTGCTGGACGAGCTCAACGAGCGCCTGGTCGACAAGTACTTCGTCAACTTCAGCGTGTTCGAATCGATTCCCGACGTGTGGGCGATCGATCAGGTGTTCCCGATCGTGCCGATCGAGCGCCTGAACGAGGCGCCGGCGCGGCGCGGCGTGGTCTGCGACATGACCTGCGATTCCGACGGCATGGTCAAGACCTACGTCGAGAACGAAAGCCTGGACAGCTCGCTGCCGCTGCACGCGCTGCGCCAGGGCGAGAGCTACCGCATCGGCTTCTTCCTGGTCGGCGCCTACCAGGAGATCCTGGGCGACATCCACAACCTGTTTGGCGACACCGACGCGGTGGAAGTGGCGGTGGATGGCGACGGCTACCGCATCGCCCAGCAGCGCCGCGGCGACACCACCGACGTGATGCTGGATTACGTCGGCTACCGCCTGGACGACCTGCGCGCCGCCTACGCCGAACGCGTCGCCGCCGCGCAGTTGCCGGCCGCGCAGGCCACGGAACTGGCCGACGCGCTCGAGGCCGGCCTGACCGGCTACACCTACCTGTCGGACGAACCGCTGGGCTGACAGTGGCGACCCACGCAAGCCCCTCTCCCCCCGGGAGAGGGGTTGGGGTGAGGGTACGCCCGTGCACGCAATCTTGGGGTTGGCCGCCTGGCGCCGCGGCTTGCATCTTCCAGGCGCGATCGCTTGGGCGTCGATAGACGCCCGCCGCCGCAACCGGCGATGCAGCCAGTAAGCTGCGCGCTCCCCACCGCCAACCCGCTGCGATGCGCTATCCCGGCCTCGACCTGCTGCGCGCCACCGCCATCGTCTGGGTGATGTTGTTCCACTCCTTCGTGGTCGGTGGGCTGGGCCCGGATTGGGAGTGGCTGTCGCGCTATGGCTGGATGGGCGTGGATCTGTTCTTCGTGCTCAGCGGCTTTTTGATCGGGGGCCAGGTGCTGGCGCCGCTGGCCCGCGGCGAGCGGCTGCGCTACGGCGAGTTCTACCGGCGCCGCGCCTACCGCATCCTGCCGGCGTACGCAGTGGTGCTGGCGTTGTACCTGGCATGGCCCGGGTTCCGCGAAGCGCCCGGGATCGCGCCGTGGTGGCTGTTCGCCAGTTTCACCCTCAACCTGGGCATCGACTACGCCAACCAGCAGGCGTTCTCGCATGCGTGGTCGCTGTGCGTGGAAGAGCACTTCTACCTGGTGTTTCCGCTGCTGGCGGCGTGGCTGCTGCGGCGGCCATCGGCGCCGCGTTTCGTGGCGCTGTGCGTGGCCGTGGTGCTGGCCGGCATCGCCCTGCGCAGTGCGATCTGGCTGCACGACAGCGCGCTGGATCGCATCGGTGCCGGGCTGCAGCGCAACTGGTTCATCGAGGATCTCTACTACCCGACCTGGAACCGCCTGGACGGCCTGCTGGCGGGGGTGGCGCTGGCGGTGCTGAAGACCTTCCGGCCGCAGCACTGGCAGCGGCTGCAGCGTCACGCCAGCGTCGTGGCGCTTGCCGGCATCGTGGTCTGTGCGCTGGCGATGTGGCTGTTCCGCGACCGCACCGGCCTGCTCGGCAATACCATCGGCTGGCCGGTGCTGTCGTTGGGGCTGGCGCTGCTGGTCGGCGCCGGCGCCTCCACCCAGGGATGGCTGGGGCGTTGCCGGGTGCCGGGCGCGGCCTGGCTGGCCGCGGTGTCCTACAGCCTGTACCTGAGCCACAAGGCGGCGTTCCATCTGACCCAGGCGTGGTTCGGCGCGCTGCTGGACGGGCGTGGACCGCTCGCCTTCGCCGCCTATGCCGGCATGGCGCTGCTGTTCGCGGCTGTCCTGCACTATGCGGTGGAGCAGCCGTTCCTGCGCCTGCGCGAGCGGCGCGGCGCTCCGGCTGTCGCGACCGCGCATGGTTGAACGCACGGTTTCCGATCCGCGCGGCACGTCCTGGTGAAGAGCGATGGCAATCCTTCAAGACCGTGACCAGCGGCGGCGCCACATGCTCGCCGGCGTCCTGATCGCCAGGAGGATACCCTGCAAGGGCGGCAAGTAAGCGCGCGGGACGTCTCAGCCATCCCCGACCAGCGCTGCATGCGCCGCCTGCAGGCGCTGTTGCAGGATCTCCGCCAG
>NZ_AQOK01000665.1:0-4031 GCF_000364645.1 Xanthomonas sp. SHU 308
ACCGCGCGATGCAGGCTCAGCCCTAACGCCGGCAACGCGGGCAGGCCGCCGGCGCCGGGCGCCAGCAAGGCCAGTCCGGCCGGCACCCCGGCCGGGGTGCGCAGGGTGATGCCCAATCCGGCGCGGACCGCCGCCCATACGCCGCCGAGGCTGGCGCTGGTGAAGGCGATGCGCCATGGGATGCCGGCGCGGTCCAGGGCGGTGGTCGCGGCCGTGCGCAGCAGGCAGGGGGCTTCCAGCATCACCAATGGCAATGGCGCCGCGCCGCTCCAGTCGGCCACGTCCGGCGCGCTGCGGTCGCCTGCGGCGATCCAGCGCAGCGGCCACGCCGCTTGCGCCTGCCGATGCGCCGAGGCTGCGCCGGAGTCCCAGGCCAGGGCCAGATCCAGTTGCCCGGCCTCCACCCGCGCCAGCAGTTCCTGGTGGCGGGCGATGCGCGCTTCGATCCGCACCTGCGGGTGGGCGCGGGCGAAACGCCCGAGCACGTCCGGCAGCATGTGCTCGCCGAAGTCCTCCTGCAGCCCCAGCCGCACCCAGCCCTGCAGCGCCGTGTCCTGCAGGGCCACGACCGCCTCATCGTTGAGCTCGAGCAGCCGCCGCGCGTAGCCCAGCAAGGCTTCGCCGGCCTCGGTCAGGGCCAGGCCGCGGCCCTGGCGGCGCAGCACCGGCTGCCCGGCCTGCTCCTCCAGCTTCTTCAGCTGTGCGCTGATCGCAGAGGTGGAGCGCCCGCGGCGCTCGGCCGCCTTGGCGAAGCTGCCCAACTCCACGCCGGCGACGAAGCTGCGCAGCGCGTCGAGGTCGAAGGTGGTGGGGCGCATCGGTCGATCCTGATTTACCGGACAGTTATTTCGATATTTTCCGATTTTTCGAAAGGTTGTGCGCGACTAGGCTGTGCCCGTTCCCCCTGCGAGACCTTCCGATGTCCGACCCATCCACGCCGTTTCCTTCCCCGCAGGCCGCGTTCGGCGACATCGCGCCGGCCTTCGCGCGCCTCACCGACGAGGTGCTGTTCGCCGAGGTGTGGCAGCGCCCCGGGCTGTCGCCGCGCGAGCGCAGCCTGGTCACGGTGGCGGCACTGGTGGCCCTGTCGCGACTGGAGCAGTTGCCGCTGCACCTGGCGCGCGCACTGGACAACGGTCTGGACCGCGACACCCTGGCCGAGGCCATCACCCACCTGGCGTTCTACGCCGGCTGGCCGTGTGCGGCGTCCGCGCTGCCGTTGCTGCGCACCGCTGCCGCGGCGCGGCCGGCCATGACGGAGCCGCGCTGATGCCGTACGCCCGTATCTCGCTGCTGCGCGGCCACGCGCCCGCCTACCTGCGTGCGCTGTCGGCCAGCCTTTACCAGGCGATGCACGACGCCTTCGAGGTGCCGGCCGGCGACTGCTTCCAGGTCATCCATCAGCACGACCCGGACGAACTGGTGTTCGACCGCCATTACCTGGGCGGGCCGCGCTCGGATCGTTTCGTGCTGATCGCCATCACCGCCGGCCGCGAACGCAGCGCTGCCTGCAAGCAGGCGTTCTATCTGCGTTTGGTCGAGCTGCTGGCGATCGCGCCTGGAATTCCGCCGGAGGACGTGATGGTCACCATCGTCACCACCGCGGCGCAGGACTGGTCGTTCGGCGGCGGCCGCGCTGGCATCACGGCCCGCGGAGTGCTGGCATGATCGCCATGCAATACAGCATCGCGTTGCCGGCGGACTACGACATGGCGATCATCCGCCGCCGCATCGCCGACAAAGGGCCGTTGCTCGACACGCTGCCGGGGTTGCAGTTCAAGGCCTACCTGGTCGCCGATCGCAGCGATCCGCTGCTGCCCGGCCGGCAGAACCTGTATGCGCCGTTCTATCTGTGGCGCGATGCGGCGGCGATGCACGCGTTCCTCGCCGGCCCCGCGTTCGCCGCGCTGTGCGAGGCCTTCGGACGCCCGACCGTGCAGGCGTGGATGGTCGGCACGGCGTGGACGTCCGCGGCGCTGCGCTCGGCGCGCTACGCCACCCGCGTGCTTCCGGCGCCAGTGCCAGCTTGCGGAAGCGAGATCGCCGACATGGACGTACCTGACGAACGCGTGCTGGCCACGGTGTGCGGCTACGAACCGCAGGGATGGACGCGGCTGCGTTTTCATCTGTGGCGCGATCTGCCGCCGGAAGACGCCGCCGCACACCGCTATGCCGTGCATCACCTCAGCGCGCCCGGCGTGACCGACGCCGCCGGATGAGCCGGTGGCGTTGGATGCTCAGTACATGTTCTTCTTGTAGTCGGCCTGCAGTCCTTTGCGCACCACGCCGGGCACCGAGACCGCCGCGCGCATCAGCGTGGCCTGGGCGCCACGCGCGCCGCTGAGCCGGACGTGGTCGCGGAAGATCGCCGGCGGGTCCAGGTCGTGTGCGATGGCGGCGGGCGGCCAACGGTCGAAACGACCGAGCGCGCGGCTGTGCGTCTCCTCCATGAGCGCCGGCAGCACCCGCACCGCCAGATGCGGAACGCGTCCATCGACGGCGAGCGCGTTGCGGATCGCCTCGTCGGTGCTGGGGCGGGCGAGCCCCTCGATGCACACGCAGCGCGCGCTGCCGGGGCGCAGTGCCAGCAGCGCGAGCTGCGGCCGCGCCAGCAGGTTGCCCAGGCTGTCGACGCGGCGATTGCCCGGCCGGTCGGCGAACCACCAGGCGTCGCGGTGGGCTTGCAGCAAGGCCCCGGCGCGATCGCCGCGCGGACTGACATCGACGCGGCCCTCGGCATCGGCGGTGGCCAGGATCAGCAGTCGGCAACTGGCGAGCAATCCTTCCGGCGTCTCCGGCGGCGTGGCGCTGGTCTGTGCCTCCGCGTGCCACCAGTCGGCGCGCAGCAGGGCCTTGGCGCAGTGCAGATAGCATTCCTCGACGGCAACGAACACGCGCGTGCCGTCGTCGCCGGCGATGCGGCCATTGATCCGCAGGGTTTCGCCTAATCCGGGCACCAGGAACAGCGAACCGAAGCCGGCGCCGACGTGCGCGTGAACCGTGTCCAATGCCTGCAGCGGGATCGACAGCAAATGCGGCGTATCGCCGCGCGCGAAGCCGGGTGCACCGCTGCCCGCACTCAATGCCAGGCGTTGGCCGGCGACGCCGGCGAACAGCAAGGGGCTGGCGGCCAGCCAGCGCAGCGCATGCGCGTCCAGGTGGTCGATCACCTTCAGGTCGCGCGGACCGGGCAGGCGGCCCACGCAATCCTGCAGCTGCGCCGCATCGGTGACGAAGTCGGTCATGGCGATGTCTCCCGGAAGCGGAAGACGCCGTGGTCGAGCGAAGCGGGAGAGATCATCGCAAAGCACTCCTGTGAACGAGCGGGAGGCTTGCGCGAAGGCTGGCGACGCCTGGAACCGTACCACAGCGCGGCGGACGCCGCGTCCGGCGACTTACGGTCGTCCTTGGCCAGGCAACACCGTGACAGGGCACCTCTCATCTCGCAGGGGACATGTCCAGATACAAGGAGCGGCTTCAGCCGCGACAGGGGCGTTCCCGGTGAAGCCCGTCGCGGCTGAAGCTGCGCCTGCGCAGCACGCTGTGGCGGATGCAGGTGATGCGAGGTGCCCTACAGCCGCAGTTCGAACCCGAGATAGGCCGAACGCCCGGGCGCTGGCGAGAACATCGCCTGATTGTTGCCACCCCAGAAGAAGCTGTCGTACCAGACGTAGGCGTAGCGAGCGTCGGTGAGGTTCTTGACCTGCAGGTCGAGGCTGGTGCGCGGACCGAGCTGATAGCGCAGGCTGGCATCGACCACGCGGAAGCCGCCGTACTTGCCCTGCGCATTGCGCTCGTCGATGTAGTAGTCGCCTTGCGCGCGCGCCTGCACGCCCAAGGTCCAGCGCGCATCGGGCCGGTAGTCGACGCCGGCGTTGCTGATGTAGCGCGGCACCGAGAACACCTCGCGGCCGCGCAGCGATTCGCCCGAGGCGTTGTAGGCGCTGACCACCTTGGCCTCCTGCAGCGCCTGCGACAGCCACAGCGTCCAGTGCTCGCCCAGTTGCGTGCTCAGTTGCAGGTCCACGCCC
>NZ_AQOK01000666.1:0-5586 GCF_000364645.1 Xanthomonas sp. SHU 308
GCGCCGGGTCTGGCCCAGGCCCACGGTGGTGCCGGAGCTGACGTTGTTGGCCACCTCGTCGGTGGCGTCCTGACGCCAGACCGCCACGCGCGCCTCGGTACCGGCGGCTGGCTGCAGTTTCAGGCCCAGTTCCTTGCCGGTGTTGATCGACGGCCGCACGCCCGGCTGGCCCGGCGTCAGGTAGGCCGGGGCGGTGGAACCGGTGAGGATCTGGAAGGTGCGGCCCCAGTTGGCATAGACGCTCAGCTGAGGGCTCAGCGCGTAGATCACGCTGAGCTTGGGCTGGTCGATCCAGCCGTAGCGCTGCAGCGGCGCGTGCACGCCGCCGGGCAGCGTGGTGTCGCCGGAAAAGCGGTCGACGCGGAACGCCGGCACGATCTTCAGCGCGTCGGTCGGCTGCAATACCGCCTGCAGGTACAGGCCGAGGTTGTCCAGCGTGTAACGGTCGTCGTTCTGCACGCGCGCCGGCGCGCTCCAGAAATCGGTCGGCACCGCGTAGGCATAGCGGTAGCGGCGATAGCGGTTGTTCTGGTGCTCGGCGTTGAGGCCGCCTTCCACGCTCAGCAGGTCGCTGGCCTGCCAGGTGACGGTGCTGAGCAGGCCGGTCTGGGTTTCGTCCCATTGCCGGCGCTGCCGCGGTGCGTTGCCGACCGGGTAGGGGGTGAAGGTGACGCGGCGTTCCTCGTCGTAGCGGTTGACGTACAGCGTGTTGCGCAGCTGCACACCGTCGCCGAGCTTGAAGTCGGCATGCACGCTGGCCTGGCGCAGGGTGCGCTCGCCGCCGTCGTTGGCATTCTGTGGCGGCGACTGGTCGCGGTCGTCGTCCCATTGCGCGGCGGTGAGGAAGCCGGGCGCATCGGCCTTCAGATGGTAGGCGCGGGCGATCAAACCGATGCGTGCGGTGTCGTCGTCCTCGCCGTAGAACCACTTGCCGCCGAGCGTGTACTTGCGCGCGCTGTCGTGCGCGCGCTCGCCTTGTGTGGCCTGGGCGCCGACGAAATAGTTCTGCGCCAGGCCGCCGGCTTCATGGCCGACGGCGTACTGCAGTGCGCGCGTGGCGAAGCTGCCGTAGCTCAGCCGCAGGTCCTGGTAGTCGCCGCCCTGGCGAGTGGCGATGTTGAGGTTGCCGCCGATGTTGTGCAGGCCGTAGCGCGGGTCGTTGGTGCCGCGCACGACTTCGATGTAGGCGATCTCCAGCGGGAAGATCATGTCGGTGAAGCGCTGGTTGCCGCTGTTGGCGTCGCTGGGCACGCCATCGATCAGGATCTTGATGCCGTTGAGGTAGCCCTCGCCGTTGAAGGCGCGGAAGGTGGCCTTGCCGGATTCGGCGCCCTGGCGGATCTCGGTGAGCTGCACGCCGGGCATCATGCCCAACAGCTCCCAGCCGTTCATGACCTGCTTGTCGCCGATCTGCTCGCTGCCGAGCACGTCGACCGAACTGAGGATGTTGCGGGTGGACAGCGAGGCGGCGGTCTCGCGCCGCGCCTCCACGGTGCCGAGGGTGGTGGTGGTCTCGGAGGTGAGGGTCTGCGCGGCGGCATGGCCGGCGGCAAGCCCGGCCAGCACGGCCAGGGCAAGGGAGTCGATCTTCATGGGGTCTGCAAGCAAGTGGGGACAGCGGAGGGCTGGCGGCAACGGCGAGGTTGCGGGGCTTGCTTGTTCGGTACGCTGGGCGTACCTCGCTCCGTGAAGGCGATGTTATGCGATTTCGCGGGGAAAATCGCGCGGTTGTCTGCGCCACGCAGGCAACCGCGCCGTGGCACATGCGTGCCCCGGACGGCGCCGGGGGAGGCAGAGGCGCGGCCGCAGCGGACCGCGCCGACGTCGGCGATGGCTACAGGCGCAGTTCGAAGCCGAGATAGGCCGCGCGTCCGGGCGCCGGCGAGAACATCGGCTGGTCGTTGCCGCCCCAGAAGAAGTTGTCGTACCAGACGTAGGCGTAGCGAGCGTCGGTGAGGTTCTTGACCTGCAGGTCGAGGCTGGTGCGCGGGCTGAGCTGGTAGCGCACGCTGGCATCGACCACGCGGAAGCCGCCGTACTTGCCCTGGGTATTGCGTTCGTCGATGTAGTAGTCGCCTTGCGCGCGCGCCTGCAGCCCCAGCTTCCAGCGTGCATCGGGCCGGTAGTCGACGCCGGCGTTGCTGATGTAGCGCGGGGTGGAGAACACCTCGCGTCCGCGCAGCGACTCGCCGCTCGCGGTAAAGGCGCTGACCACCTTGGCTTCCTGGATCGCGTGCGACAGCCACAGCGTCCAGCGCTCGCCCAGTTGCGTGCTCAGTTGCAGGTCCACGCCCTGCCGGCGGGTCTGGCCGAGCCCGACCGTGGTGCCGGTGCTGGGCATGTTGGCCACTTCGTCGGTGGCATCCTGGCGCCAGACCGCCACGCGCGCCTCGGTGCCGGCGACCGGCTGCAGTTTCAGGCCCAGCTCCTTGCCGGTATTGATCGAGGGCCGGAACGTGCTCTGCCCGGGCGTCAGGTAGGCCGGGGCGGTCGAGCCGGTGAGGATCTGGAAGGTGCGGCCCCAGTTGGCGTACACGCTCAGCTGCGGGGTCAGCGCGTAGATCACGCTGAGCTTGGGCTGGTCGATCCAGCCGTAGCGCTGCAGCGGCGCATGCACGCCGCCGGGCAGCGCGGTCTCGCCGGAGAAGCGGTCCACGCGGAATGCGGGAACGATCTTCAGCGCATCGCTCGGTTGGATCACCGCCTGCAGGTACAGGCCGAGGTTATCCAGGCTGTAGCGGTCGTCGTTCTGCACGCGTGCCGGCGCACGGTCGAAATCGGTCGGCACGCTGTAGGCGTAGCGCGAGCGCCGGTAACGGTTGTCCTGGTGCTCGGCGTTGAAGCCGCCTTCCACGCTCAGTAGATCGCTGGCCTGCCAGGTGACGGTGCTGAGCAACCCGGTCTGGGTTTCGTCCCATTGCCGACGCTGCCGTGGCGCGTTGCCCAGCGGGTAGCGGGTGAAGGTGATCCGTCGGTCGTCCTGGTAACGGTTGAGGTACAGCGTGTTGCGCAATTGCAAGCCGTCGCCGAGCTTGAAGTCGGCGTGCACGCTGGCCTGGCGCATGTCGCGGTCGTCGCCGTCGTTGGCGTTCTTCCGCGGCGACTGGTCGCGGTTCTCGGCCAACTCGGTGGCGGTGAGGAAGCCCGATTCGTCGGCCTCGTGGTGGTAGGCGCGTGCGATCAGGCCGATGCGTGCGGCATCGTCGTCTTCGCCGTAGAACCATTTGCCGCCGAGGGTGTACTTGCGCGAGCTGTCGTGCTGGCGATAGCCATGCGCGGCCTGCGCGCCGACGAAATAGTTCTGCGCCAGGCCATCGGCCTCATGGCCGACGGCGTACTGCAGTTCGCGGGTGGCGAAACTGCCGTAGCTCAGCCGCAGGTCCTGGTAGTCGCCGCCCTGGCGGGTGGCGATGTTGAAGTTGCCGCCGATGTTGTGCAGGCCGTAACGCGGATCGTTGGTGCCGCGCACCACCTCGATGTAGGCGATCTCCAGCGGGAAGATCATGTCGATGAAGCGTTGGTTGCCGCTGTTGACGTTGCTCGGCACGCCGTCGATCAGCACCTTGATGCCGTTGATGTAGCCCTCGCCGTTGAAAGCGCGGAAGGTGACCTTGCCGGACTCGGCACCCTGCCGGGTTTCGGTGAGCTGCATGCCGGGCATCTGCCCCAGCAACTCCCAGCTGTTCATGACCTGCTTGTCGGCGATCTGCTGGCTGCCGAGCACGTCGACCGAGCTGAGGATGTTGCGCGTGGACAGCGAGGCGGCGCTGTGGCGCCGCGCTTCCACGGTGCCGAGCGTGGTAGTGGTGTCGGGTGTCGTCTGCGCGGCGCCGTCGCCGGCCGCGAGCCCGGCCAGCACGGCGAGGGCATGGGTGTAGGTCTTCATGATGGCTGCGGACAAGGGGAGTGGAGACTGGCGGCAGCGGCTGGGCTGCGGGCGAGCGGGTGGTGCGCGGTCCGACGTACGAACGCGGCTCCGATTGTGCGATGTTATATCATTTCGTTAAGGAGTTGTCGGAATCGCCAGCCGGCCGGCGCGACAAGCGTCCGTCCCGACCGTGCGGCAGAGGGCCTTCGCCGCACGGGCGCGAGAGAGACGGGACGTGGCGGGACCGCGCGGAGCGGCCCCGCGGCCGTTCAGGCCGGTTGCCGCGCGACCTGGAAGCCGGCGAAGGACTGCGTCACCGGCATGATTTCCAATCGATTGATGTTCAGATGCGGCGGCAGCGTCGCCACCCAGAAGATCTGTTCGGCGATGTCCTCGGCGGTCATCGGCTGCGCACCCTGGTAGAGCGTGTCCGAGGCCTTCTGGTCGCCATGGGTGCGGACCAGGGTGAACTCGGTCTCGGCCATGCCGGGTTCGATCGCGGTGACGCGCACGCCGGTGCCATGCAGATCCGAGCGCAGGCCCAGCGAGAACTGGCTGACGAAGGCCTTGGTGCCGCCGTAGGTGTTGCCGCCGGGGTAGGGGTACAGCGCGGCGACCGAGCTGATGTTGATGATCGCGCCGCGGCGCTGGATCAGCGTCGGCAGCAGGCGATGGGTCAGCGTCACCAGCGCGGTGATGTTGGTGTCGATCATCGTGCGCCAGTCGTCCAGTTGCGCGGCCTGCGCCGGCGCGGTGCCCTGGGCCAGGCCGGCGTTGTTGACCAGCAGGTCGATGCCGCGGAACGCCTCGGGCAGCGCCGCCAGCATCGCGTCCAGCGCGTCGGTGTCGCGGATGTCGAAGGCGGCGATGTGCACGCGCTCGGCGCCGAAGGCGTCCAGCAGCGGCTGCAGGCGCTCGGCGCGGCGGCCGGTGGCGATCACGCGCCAGCCGGCATCGACGAAGCGGCGCACGGCGGCAGCGCCGAAACCGGAGGTGGCGCCGGTGATCAGGGCGGTCTGAGTCATTGGAGGGCCGGGAATGGGGAGTGGGGAATCGGGAATGGTAAAAGCAAAACCCGGTCGCGCGCGTCGACAGCGCGTGTGCCCGCGGGGGAAGTCGGCTTCGATGATTGAGACGGGCCAGCGCGGCGCGACAGCGCGCGGATCCGAAGCGTCTTCAGGCCTCGTCGCGCGGAACGGGACGTGCTCGCGTCCCCATTCCAGATTCCCTGGCTGCTAATTCTTTTGCGTAGTCGCCGGCAGCACGCTGCCGTGGAACTGCAACGTCATATCAAGCCAACGCGGCCCAATGTCAGCAGCGACAACCCATGCGCGCACGTACAGGTGAAAACGGCAAGAAAGCCGCTTCACCCATTCCCCAATCCCGATTCCCGGCCTCACTGCGCCTTGATCGCGATCGCCGACAGCCCGCTGCCGTTCAACTTCTGCTTGGCCTCGGCCAGTTCGCTGGCGGTGCCGTACGGCCCCATGCGCACGCGATAGACGGTCTTGCCGCTGATCTGCGCCGATTCCACGCGCGCCGACAGGCCCAGCATCGCCAGCTTGGCCTTGGTCGACTCGGCATCGCCGGAGGCGCCGAACGAGCCGGCCTGCAGGATGTAGCGCGCGTTGTCGGGCGCGGCCGCCGCCGCGGCAGTCGCCGGTGCGGTGGTCGCGGCCGGCGTTGCCGTGGTGGCCGCCGGTTTGGCGGCGGGGGGG